>CAYOQX010000012.1:0-23177 GCA_964406195.1 uncultured Alkaliphilus sp.
TGCTAATAATCCTAGATCATGTATATGTAGGTCGCCTTTTATATGCGCATCCTTTGATTCCTTGGTATATATTTTAGTTAGCCAATATTTTTTAGTTATGCTTTCAACAATATGATTATTTAATCCCTGTAATGAAAAACCCATATTTGAATTTTCATTTATTCTCCAATCTTCCAAGTTTACATATTCTTCAACCATTCTTTCCGCATCCATGAACAGATTTCTGACTTCTCTTATCTCCTCATGTTTTCTTCTATATAATATATAAGCCTTTGCTGTTTTGGCATGTCCCTCCTCTATCAATACCTTTTCTACAATGTCCTGTATATCCTCTACCGAAGGTATACCAACACCGTATGTTTCATTTATTATTTCCGTTACAATTTTAGATAGTTCCATTGCTCTGATTTCATCACTGCCCCCTACGGCTTTTGCTGCAGCAAATATAGCATTCTTTATTTTATTGCTATCGAAATCGACAATTTTCCCATCCCTTTTTTGAATTTTAGAAACAGCCATCGTCCCCCTCCTGTTGTGTTTTGTTTTTTATCATACTCTATATATTGTATGTTATACATATTATATGTACTATATATTACACATTATGAATACTATTATCAAATCAAGGATTTCGAGTTGACCAGACATTTTTCGGGGTTCTACTGCCAAAACCTTCATACCTCACCTTCATTTAGCTATTTACCCCTCAGCCTCTTTTTTTGCAGGATTTTATATGGTGCCTGAACACCGGCACCATTATAATAATCGGACTTGTTTCCAAAATTCTTATTGCCACAGGGTGAATTTTTTATACCTTTATAATATTTTTTTAAACACGGTAGGCTGCTAGACATACTCAATAGTCCCGCACCAGTTCAAATACTCCAGCCTTTCCTCTAACAATCTTTTACTGAGGTGAAGCATATTATCATCACTGCTGGAGTTTATCAATGTAATTTTAGTTTCCTTACAGCCACCTGTCCCATCCGAATTCAGTTTGTTGTCAGACTGAAGTAAATTTTTCACATGCCTGACAGTACCCAGATTACCGTCTACTATAACTATATCTTCACCGACTATATTTTCGATAATGTCTTTGATAAATACATAATGGGTACATCCTAAAACAATTACCCCTATTTCATTTATGCTATATGAGGAAAAAATGTTTTTGATGCAGTTCTCTATTTTGTCGGAATGTTTTCCTTCTTTTTCAATTATTTCTACCAAACCCAAACAAGGCATTTTGATAATATTTTCAGCATACCCCAATTTTTGTATGAGATTGTTAAATTTTTTCTCCCTCAGAGTAACATCCGTCGCCATTACCGCCACCTTTCCCCGTTTGTTTAATTTAATGCCGGGTTTAAGTGCCGGTTCCATACCTATAACAGGAATATCCAGACTGTTTCTTAATTCATTTATCACTACGCTGGTGGCGGTATTACAAGCTACTACCAATGCCTTGATTTTGAAATTCAATAAATTATTAACTACATTCAAGGATAATTGTTTTATTTCCTCATTGCTTTTGATTCCGTAAGGAGCATTGATGGAATCACCGAAATATACATATTGTTCGTTCGGCAGCTGATGTGCCAAATCCGCCAAAACGCTGATCCCTCCTACCCCCGAATCAAAAACCCCTATGGGTAAGTTAAATAAGTTATTTTTCATACCACAATCACAACCCCTTATTATATACTATATTAGCATTATGTACATTATTTTACTTTTTTGGCCTTTTTCGCAATAGTTTTATTCGTTTTAATGCCGTGCAACCCAGCATTACCCAGTAAACTATAATAATATTATATGATAAAATATTATTAGAAAGGGTGAAATTATGTCAACTTATATTATTATCCTAATAGGCATTGTTTTTACTATATCAGCTTATTTATTGTTACCATTATTCAGAATAAAGCTTTTTGATAAGTATTTTCAGATATATTCAGAAGAAAACTATAATCTGGATGATCTGTTTTCAGTAAAAATACAGGGAAAAATTATCCCAAAGGTTGATTTTCTTGATATCCCCTATGAGGATCTGGATATCGAGATTGACACAAAAACAATTCGCGGAAGCATCACTGATAATGTTCTATCACTAAAACTTATAAGACCGAGCGATAGAAGGATTTCGATTTGTTTAGTAAAGACCCACTATATTAAGGCAGTCAGACCATATATAAAAGAAACCATTAAAAATAAAAAGGAATATATAGACCTGATTAAAATATCAACAAGGCAGAAACATAATCTTGAGAAAATAGCCTGTCGTACCTGTAAACATAGGGTCCAGTGTCAAATTTCTTTCACAAAATGCAATTATGAAAGGGCGGATAGGGATACGGTCTTACGCAGAGGAATGAAGGTAGATACAAACAGGGATTATGAATTAAATAGATACGGACAAAATTAAAAATTAATTTTGTCCCTTCTCATATTAACATTCAGCACAATACCAAGTGCCATCATATTAGTCAGCATAAATGTTCCGCCGTAACTGACAAACGGCAAAGGTTTTCCCGTAACGGGAGCAAGTCCTATGGCCATGGCAATGTTTAAAAAGATATGGGATGCCAACATGAACGTAATACCCGTAACCAAATATGCTCCGAAATCATCCTTTGCCTCTCTTGCAATCTTTATGCATTTATATAACATTATTAAATAAAGCACAATAAGAACTGCAACTCCTACAAAACCCAGTTCCTCCGCTATAACCGAAAATATAAAGTCCGTATGTTTTTGCGGTAAAAACCCGAACTGGTTCAACGTTCCGTTGAACAAGCCTTTACCCCAGACCATCCCCGCTCCAACCGCAACTCGGGACTGGATGGTATGGTATCCTTTTCCCATAGGGTCCTGTTCGGGATTTAAAAATATCAAAATACGGGTTCGTTGATAAGGTTCCAATATCCCAAACCATGCAATAGGGGCCGTTACTAAACCGACAATTGCGGCAGTAACTATATGTTTATATTTTAACCCTGCAATAAATAACATACCAAATGCGAATGCGCAAAAAATCAGTGTTGTACCCAAATCCGGCTGTGCAAATATTAATACCATAGGTACACCAATAAACAATAATGCCTTAAAAATCACTGAAGGCTTGTGAATCATATCTTTGTTATCGTCCAAGAATTTTGCCAAGCATATTATAACCGCCAATTTTGCAAAATCCGAAGGTTGAAAGCCAAAATTACCGATTCTGATCCAACGGGACGCCCCCCAATCTTCGCTTCCCTTTCCAAATATAAACACAGATAAAAGCATTATATTGGTTATAATATATATTGGTATATAAATTTTGGAGAGTGTATTATAGTCTACCAGCATAATCAAAATTGCAAATACTATTCCTATTACTATAGAAGCAATTTGGGTTTTTATATAGCGCTCACCGTCCAGACTATATGTAGCACTGTTGACTGCAATAATCCCGATAACACAAATTAACAATACTGTTATTATCAATCCGTAGTCTATTTTTTTCAATAATCTGGTATCAATTTTCAATCTTATCACCTGCCTAAAATTTCCCTAAATTATACACCAAATTCAATATGTTCAATTTTATTTCCCACATTATAGTTTACTTCAAGTGCTGCCATTTTACAACCAGGGAATTTCTGATTTATTATATAAGTTAATTTTGGGCCGGATACGATAAAAGGCCATTTGCCGGCTATATATCGTGCACTATATACATCAAAAAAATCAAGCGGGCATATGCGCCTCGCCTGATTTTTATATAAACAATTATTATCCTCCATCTATCAATTTTAAATTATCCGTTTATTTAAAGATTTTGTGATTGTTGTCCGGATATTGAAGTTGATAGGTTTTGTGATTGTGCACTTAATTGGGCTTGTTCTTCCGGTGATTCACTCATGTGCGGTTGTTCTGAATGTTCACCCAGTTGTCTTTGTGCAATTTCAACTAATGTTCTGGTAATTGTACCTCCAACATATCCATTTTGTCTGGATGTTAAACTACCTTTATCAATTTTATCATAATCCGTTAAACCGAACCCTTCGGCAATTTCCAATTTCATTTGATTTATCGCATGTCTTGCTTCCGGAACTATTATTCTACCCGATCCACCTGATCCACCTGTACTGCTTGGCATAATATTTTATCTCCCTTCTATTTTGGACTTTGAATAATTTAGTAGCTAAATGCTACCACTTATATTGTCTGTAGTTTGTGTTTTTTTACACGTTGTAATTTTTACTAAGGAGAGTCAAATATGTTAAATAGGCTAAAATATAATAGATATGGGATACTATATCCAACATCCGATATGGTCTTTTAATCCTTTTTCCGGTGTAATAAAAAAAACAAATTTTCACATACTAATAGGGAGTTCAACTCTATAGACCATTGTTGCAACTGAAAAGTAATATAAGGAGGTTATTGTTTATGACTACGTATAACAAGTTAGAACAGGCATTGTCTGCGGCCAAAGGTCTCCAAGCGGACCTTGAAACATTTTCGTTAGACACTGAAGATCAGAATGCCCAACAAATGTACAACCAACTTGCAAAAAATTTAGGAAGTTCGGTCCAGGCACTGCAATCCCGTTTAAATTTCATGGGAGGCGAGGAACCGCAATACGTTCAACAATCCATGGGTATGAACCAGCAGCAACAACAGCAACAGAAGCAACAACAACAGCAACAAGAGCAACAATGAAATAAACACCGATAAATTTATGAAACATCATTAACAAGACATTATTAACAAAACATCATTAAATGTAAAAACATAACTTGGATGGGATCCGATTCCATCCAAGCTATGTTTTTTGTCTATTCTCCCGCTACTGAAATGTTTTTTATTTTTAATGAAGGTGATCCGACATAAACAGCATCCGGCATCATAAATTCCAAGTCCTCGCCTATAACTTCGATGTTTTTTAATACTTCGTAAAAATTACTTGCAATTGTTATTTGATTTACCGGCCTTTTTATTTTTCCGTCTTTCACATAATATCCCTTAGCTGCCAATGAAAAATCTCCGGAAATTACATTTGCCCCCGAATGCAGTCCCTGTAACTCCGTAATGATTAAACCCTCATCCATGGAGGCTACCATATCCTCATATGTGTTTAAACCCGGCTGTATATATAAATTGGAAGGAGCAACTGTTATAGTCCCCTTATAGGAGGACTTATAACCATGTCCTGTCGATTCGACCCCGTCCTTTCCGGCGGTTTTCAAATTATGAAGCAGGCTTTGCAGTATTCCCTCCTCAACTAATGATATTCTTTCGCTTGCGACTCCTTCGCTGTCAAATGAACGACTGGCCACCCCGTCCGCCATAAGCGGATCATCAATAATAGTAAGGGATATGCTCCCGATTGCTTCTCCGAGTTTGTCCTTTAACAAAGAACGCCCTTTTTGAACATTATCCGCCGAAAAGATACCGGAAAAGGTTTTTAATAAATCCGCACTTGCAATATTCTCCAGTAATATAGTATATGTTTTACTCTTTACAGGTTTTGCCCCCAAATAAGAGAGTGCCTTATTTACTGCCTGTTCCGCCAAAGATTCGGCATCAAAATCTCTAAAATCCCGGCATGTCTTAAACGCAACGGCATTTTGAATTTGGTTATCATCATCCTGAACCATAACCGAAATATAGGAAAATCCGACATTTGATTTTTCGCCTTTGTTCAGCCCTTTGGTATTATACAGTTTTCTTTCATTTTGATGGTCATTATAAATACAGCGGTTTACATTTAATACCCTTCCGTCCATAGAATAGGCCTTTTTCTCAAGCTCCCTTACAAAATCAAGTTTTTTGTTTACAGGTACAGCTGCCAATCCGTTAGGGTGCAAGTCTATATCCTCATATTTTTTTGAACCCTTAAATATAGTTTCCTTTTCTTCATTTTCAATTATTTGGGCATTTCCTTTTGCCATTTCAATTAAGGTTTCCACCGCATCCTCATCTATTTTTTCCGTATAAGAATATCCCATTTTACCGTTATAAATCCCTCTAAAGGATATTCCCCCTTCCTCCGATACGGAGTAATCATCTATTTCCCCTTTAAAAACCTTGCAACTGAAATTGCTGTTACTTTCATAATATACTTCCATATCGGTAAAGCCTTTACTCTCACCATATTCAAAAATTAATTCCTTCAACCTGTCTATATCCATACTATTTCCCCTCACTTCTGCCACCGACGGTAATTTCGCTTACTCTAATCATGGGTTGTCCCACATTGACAGGTATAGTACCGCTTACAGAGCCGCACATACCCTGTCCGTGCTCAAGATTATTGCCTACCATATCAATTTTATGAAGTATATCGGGACCGTTTCCTATCAATGTAGCCCCCCTCACAGGTTTGCCTATTTTACCGTCCTTAATCAAATAACCTTCCATGACGGCAAAATTAAAGTCCCCTGTGGCGGGGTTGACAGAACCCCCTCCCATGTATTTTGCATAAATACCGAATTCCGTGTTGGATATAATCTCCTCCGGGGTAGATTTGCCGGCCGCTATGTATGTGTTTGTCATTCTGGATGTAGGAGCAAATTTATATGATTGTCTCCGCGCCGAACCTGTAGCATCCATCTTCATTCTTCTGGCATTCAGTTTGTCTATCATATATCCCTTAAGAATTCCGTCCTCTATCAATACATTTTTTTCGGTAGGCTCACCTTCATCATCAATATTGGAAGAACCCCAAGCGTTCGGAATTGTACCGTCATCTACAGCTGTAACAATATCCGTTGCCACAGGCTGTCCAATTTTATCGGCAAATACGGAACTTTTTTTGGCAACCGATGTGGCTTCCAATCCGTGACCGCAGGCCTCATGGAAAATAACTCCCCCGAATTTATTGTCTATTACTACGGGGAATCTTCCCCCGGGACTCGGTTCCGCCCCCAGCATTGTGAAAGCAATCCTGGAAGCCTCCCTTCCATATTGTCCCACATCTATTTTATTATAAAACTCAAACCCCATCTGTGCCCCCGGGCTGCAGGACCCGGTTTGCATTTCACCATTTTTTGACGCTATTGATTGTATTGCAATTCTGGTTCTTACCCTTTCGTCCTCTGCAAATCTTCCTTCCGAATTGGCAACCAATATGTTTTGATTATGATCCAAATATCTCACTATAACCTGGGATATACTGTCATTATAGCTATCGGCAGCCTCATGGGCCTCCCTCATCAGAGCAACTTTTTGATTTTTACCGATATTTTGCGGAAATTGTTCTATAGGATTGATGGTTTTATAACCATATTTTATAAAATCCAATTCTATATCCTGCTTGGTTCCCCGTATTGCTTCACTTGCTTTGACAGCTATATTCGCCAATGCATCTCTGCCGTGTTGATTTGTATAGGCATACACACTGTTGAACCCCTTGAAAACCCTTATTCCGATACCGAAGTCCCTACCGGAGATACCGCTTTCCACCTTACCCCCTATCATAGTAATATCCGTATTATATTTATCTTCAACAAAAACCTCTGCAAAATCCCCTCCCGTTGATAATGCAATCATAATTATATCTTCGATGAGCTTCTTGTCTAACATTTTTTCCTCCTCGGTATATAAAACAGCACTAACAGATAAAGACGATGGAATTAAATAATTACCGCATCTGTATTTTCCAATGTTGCTGCAGCCCTTTTAAGAATGTCTATTGTTTTTAATACCTTATTCAAATCAGGGTTGTTTTCATCCTTGATTTCAACTGCATATCCGGTAAAGTATTCAATATCATCATGTATAATATCCTTTGTACTTTCATGTAATTTTTCTATGTCCTCTTTTACCAGTAGGGCCAATTCCGCTTTTTCATCTTTTTTAATACTCAGTATATATTTTGTTATTTTATATGTTGCAACCCCCAACAAAATTGATGTCGCTAAACCTAAGATGAATGAACCTTTGTCTGTTCTTCTTTTTCCAATAGATTTAAAACCCGAGACTCTTCCCGGCCTCCCTAATCTCCCAAAGGTTTCGCTGTAGTTTAGAACAGCCAACGGAATCCCAAGTGCCGCTGCGGTTGATACAGTTTCTATAGTCGTATTTCCCGATTTTAGGCAATCTGCAGTATCATCAAAAAAGCTGCGGTCCGACTTATATTCTCTGTCAAAAAATACAAGCTGTTCATCGGAAATATGAAAATAATCTTGAATACCTTCCAACAATTCCTTTTCATTGTTTGTAACAACATAGTCCGCCCTCATTATAATAATAAGGTCCTTCATCAGGGAAAAACGAAAAATATTCTTTTCCTGATCGTTTAGATGTTCATCCAAATACTCGTTTAAATCTTTCCCTTTAAATATTGTAACAAAATCTGTCTGTTTTGTAATAATTGAATTTATTAACTGAATCCGTTTTTCCGGGGGCAATTGAATTTTATTTATAATTCTATAAAATTCCGCCAATTTCAGTTGATTGTAATCATTATCCGTGCAAACCATGATACACAACAATCTTCCATATAGGTATTTTACATCCGACGGCATGTTTTCCGGAGCCCTGATGTTCCTACTCATTTTTTGCACCTACTTTCTACGCTAACATAGCATATTAAAATTGTATTCTCGTATCCTTTTATAACTGTATAAAAATGTACAGATTTTTATGCATTGCTTATTTGGGGTATTATCCTTTTATATATTAAATTTGCAACCCCATTTTCCTCGTTTGATTTTGTAATCCAGTCCGCACTCCTTTTTATTTCCTCTTCACCGTTCTCCATGGCAACCCCTAACCCCGCATACCGTATCATAGTCAGGTCATTATAATTGTCCCCAACGGCTATTACATCACTCAAGGAAATTTCCAACAGGGATGCTATTTTCTTGAGACTGTGGCCTTTGGTAGCCTCCTTGTCCAGTATTTCTATATTGTTTTTACCCGAACTGGATATATCAATATCTTTTATATCAATCAATTTCCGTTTGATTTTATTTAATTTCTCTAAATCATCGCATATTATAAAAATGCTTGCAACCCTGCCGCCATTTTGAACAAATGAGCTGTAATCGACCCTTCTGTGTGTTCCCGAAAACAAAACAACATATAGAGGATACCAAAGAGTTTTGAATTTAGGTTTTTTTGTTTTTATCATATAATCGCGAATCTTCTTTGCCCGTCTTGATAGGCTCTGAACATAATTATAGCTGACATCACCCATATGATAATATATATTTTCCCTCTCCAATAAATCGATAATTTGCTTAAGTATATCCTGTTCAATATATACGGCATAAAGCACCTCTCCGTTTTTATCTCTGATAACGGAACCGTTGTTGCTGACAATCCAACAGGGAAAATCCAGCATTTCCAAGTATTCCTCAACTGTAAAAAAAGGTCTGCCGGTACAAATAGCTACCTCTATTCCCTGTTTATGCAGGTCTCTCATAGCCCTTATATTAGTCTTAGATATTTCCTTTCTGTCGGTCAATAAGGTACCGTCCAAATCCGTTGCAAACAATTTACACTTTCTTTCCATACTCTGCCTCCCTATATTATTTTGATATATTATAGTATAGCTATTTTATACCGAAATACCAAATATAATAATTTATATTTATTCTTTTTATCGTATAAATTGACAAATACACAAGTTAGACCACAAGGAGGTTGAAAAGCCTCAACATATTGTATATACTATTGTCCGGGTACTCGAGATATTAATATACAAGTTATTAATTTTGAAAGGTTGGTGATTATAAATAATTCAATATTGTTTGTAATATCCGAGTCTGCCAAAAGCTGATATGTCTATTATTTTTATTAACTATCAGTATATTATAAATAATATCATAATTGTATAGGAGGAAAATAATTGAATTCTCTTTTCAAAATTGGGATTTTAATTATTACCGGAGGTATAGGCGGAAGATTAGCCAGGCGCTTCGAATTTCCTGATGTAACAGGTTATTTGGTCGCCGGATTATTTATCGGCCCGTCACTTTTAGGGCTGCTTGACCCGCAAGATATTGATTCATTTTCGGTAATTAGCGAATTTGCCTTAGCTGCAATAGCTTTTAGCATCGGCAGTGAATTCGAATTAAAGACCATATTAAAGATTGGCAAGGATATTGTTACTATTGCTCTTGCAGAAGTAATTGGGGCAATATTGCTAGTTTTTTTAGCCGCGTATTATATGTTTGACCAAACATTCATGTTCAGCATTATATTAGCAACAACGGCAGCCGCCACAGCTCCGGCAGCGACGATTATGGTGATTCGTCAATACAGGGCCCGCGGGCCGTTAACCAATACTATTTTACCGGTTGTTGCATTGGATGATGCTCTCGGTATTATGGTGTTCGGTATTTCTATATCGATTGCCAAATTGACCACCGGTGCCGAATCCGTTTCTATTTTACAGATAATCGGTGCCCCGCTTATTGAGGTTTTAGGGTCCCTTGTATTAGGTTTGTTACTTGGGAGCATATTAACCTATATAGCTAATAGAGCAAGGAATCAGGAAGAACTTTTAGCAATGATATTAGCTTCAATAACTATAGGATCGGGTTTAGCAAGTTATTTAACCCTTTCACCTCTTTTAACCTGCATGATGCTTGGTGCTACCATTGTTAATATGATGGAAAAATCCAACCGGGTTTTTTCAGTTATAAATGATTTCACAACTCCGGTTTATTTGTTATTTTTCGTACTGGCCGGGGCCGGGTTAGATTTAAAAGCACTCTTCGGTGTAGGAGCCTTGGGTATCGGGTATGTACTTGCCAGGGCGGGAGGCAAAATGTTCGGTGCATATATAGGTGCCAGAGCGGTGGATGCAGACGAGACAGTGGCAAAATATTTAGGACTTTCCTTAATTCCGCAAGGCGGGGTTTCCATAGGTTTAACTATGTTGATCAGACAAGAATTGCCACAGCTCAGCGATACTATAACTACCATTGTTTTATTCAGTGTACTTATTTATGAAATTTTAGGACCGGTACTTACAAAAATCGCAATCCATAAGGCCGGTGAAGTCGGCGGCCTTGATGAACCCGATAAACAAAAACCCGATTCGGACAGGGTTGTGACATCAACTGAAGGTTAGGAACAGGTAATTTGAGATTTTTATATTAAAGGTGGGTGGAAAAGATGCATGTGTTGTTTTTAGTTCTTAACGCAACCGAGTATCTTGATGATATTCTGGCTGCTTTTGTAGATGTAGGTGTAAAAGGGGCGACTATTTTAGATAGCCAGGGAATGGCCAGTGCAATTGTCAGTAACCTGGATAAACAGGTTCCTCTTTTCGGGTCGTTAAAAAATTTCCTGAACAATTCACGTCCTTATAACAAAACGGTTTTTGCGGTTATTGAAAATAAGGAACTTTTAGATGAAGCTATTGAAGCGGTTAAAAATACAGTCGGTGATATATCTCAGCCGGGCATAGGACTTATGTTCTCAATTCCTATCGGGGATGTATACGGTTTGCACGACAATACAAAATAAACAATTGTTATCTACATTATTATTATTTTCAGCTAAAAAACACCTCTCATAAAAACGGAGGTGTTTTTTTAATCCTTTTGGTATGTTTTCCTATTTGTTTTTAAACAGGCCCTTTTTCTTATCCCTAGTGAATATATCTCTGACCACACCTAAAATTGCTAATATATCTCTCATCGGTAAAGCAATATCTTCAGCAACAACCTGTGCGGTGGAAGCCGTATATTCCACAGTTTCTTCTATGGCTTCGACAGCCCGGGAAATATGTTGCATTTCCTCATTCACACTTTCGGTTATCTGCTCTGTATTGTCAAGAATTTTAGGCATACTGTTTAATACATTATCGATATTCTCCTCGTTACGCTGTACAATATTGCCTATATCGGCGACAATTTTATTGATATTTGCCAATGTTTTAAAAAGCATAATCAAGACACCGCCGCCTGCAACCACAAGCAGTATATTAATCAACTGTCCTATGGTTATTTGGATATCCATATTACCCCTGCTTTCTCACATACTATTTATATATTGTATTTTATTATTATTCAGCTTTTGTTTATTCTATTTCTTCAAGTTCTCCTTCTATTCCCCCGAGGTCTTCTTCCGCTTCCTCAAGTATAGTAAAATCTTCCTCAGATTCAACATCATCCTCCCCAAGATTTATGTCCGTATCCGATCCGGATTTTTCTATCAGTATATTCTTTCTGTCTTTTATTGTTTCCTTAGTATCTTCATAAACTTGTGCCAGCCTTTTTTTACCTTCCTCAACATTGGTTTCTACAATATCTTTGGCCTTTTTTAATTCCTGTTTTGCCTTTTTGCGGTTGTTTTTTCCGTTATCAGGCGATAGAAACAAAGCTGTTGCACCGGCAACTATACCTCCTATGACGAAACCTCTTGCCATACCCCTTCTTTGTGCAGCCTTTTCTTCTTTCCTAAATACTTTTGTATATGTTCCCCTTTTAAGTACATTAAACCTTTCTTGCAGTTCCTTAAAACCCATACATATCACCTCATCTTTGTTTTTGTATAGTTTTGTTATTTGTATAGTACCATATACTTTGGTTATACCCGATTCATTTATAGGAAAAACATGGATTAGGATTTTATTTCGCGGATTATATTACACAGTACATTTTTGGACTAATATTCAAAGTGATCCCCTTGTTCAAACAAATTTTTCAGATAGGTTGTATATAAACATTTTAATGAAGTTATTGATTCATTCATCTCCTGTTGCAGGTTTGATACCATTTCCAAATTTTCCGACTCTATATATTCCCTCATTCGGGTAAATAAAGATTTTTCCTCTAATGTATCCTTCATCAAGTACCCTCTCAATTTGTTAACATTTTTCCAATTGATTTCATCTATATCGGTTGAGTCTTCCCCTGTGTGAATTTTTTTGCAATTTCTCACAAGTTCCATATTGTTTGGTATAATCCTGCCTGATAATTCTGTCATCCATCGTACAATAGTAGCCTCCCTATAGGAGTCAATAATTTTCCTGCTAAAAACATCCCCCGCATACAAAATTTCATTTTTATCCGGTTCTAAATCAAAGTTTCTGATGTTTTCCCATACAGTTGCCGGCGGCATACCGAATTTTCTATTTCTCTCTTCTTCCGTATAATGTTCAAATACATCCTTTTCGCTTCTGTATACTCTGTCCTTTTGGAGATAAAATTTATCCTCACCTTCTCCTTTGGAAAATTCAATCTCCAATTCTTTTGCCGTTTTTTCCGATTTGGCTGCAGACCTGATACCATCGAGCATTGTTTGATAAATTGCAGCTATAGCCAAATAGGTATTGGTTGTCGGATTTGAGGATCTTACCTCAAGCCTTGTTGCCATAGGGTTATTCATATCCCTTATCAATCCCACCAATACTGTCCGATTCCTGGAAGGTATTTCAACACTGTGCCCTATTGAAGCCACTATGCATACAGGTGCCTCAAATCCCGGTTTCAGTCGATTGAAAGCATCATTAGTTGCTGTTATAAAGGGATTTACTATTTCATAATTTCTGAGTAGCCCGAAAAGTCCTCCCCAACCCAAAATATTCATATAATCCGTTTTCCCGTTTCCGGGTGTAAATGCATTGATATACTCCCCGTTGCTGAGTTTCATACACACCCCTATATGCATATGTTTTCCGCTACCGGCCACGCCCTCAATAGGTTTGGCCATAAATGTTACCTCCAGCCCGTATCTTTCAAAGGTTTCCTCTACAATTTCCCTGATAAATAACTCGTTATCCGCAGCTTGCAGCGGTGTACTGTACCTCCAAACTATTTCCAGCTGTTCCATCACATGGTTCAGTTTACCGCCGGTTCCTATCTTAGCGGTAACCCCTCCGACCTCTTTATGCCCCATTTCCGGCTCCATACCGTATTTCTTGAGCAACAGCATAGTTTCTTCCAGGGCTGTACGCACACTCCCTTTTGTCCTCTTCCAATATTGTTCTTTTAACATCTGGGATGTTGACAGTTTTTCTTCACTGGCTGAATCCCCCGGGGTTTTTACCCAAAATTCCAGTTCTGTGGCTGATGTTAAGATTATATCCTCAACACTTTCTTCCTCCGGGATATTTAAATCTTTTTTAATATGAGGATATTTGTTTATCAGAGATTTCACCTCTGAAGAAAAATATTCTATTGACCTTTTTAATACGGATCTGGAACCTACATTTTTTAAATCATGAACCAGATACGCAGGTATTCTCAATGTTCCTATGGGAAGGCCGGTTTTCTTACAAATATGCTCATAATTATAGTCAACAAACCAATTAACCGAAAAGTCAATAGCTAAATCAACTTTAGCATTGTTCAGGGTGGCAATCCCATGCAGAATTACACTGGAACCGTCGGTCTGAACGCCTATATCAAAAAAACTTTCCATTTCGTCGATAAATAAATCTACAGGTATCTTTTCATCTGTATCATTACCGCCTAAATCTACGGCCACTAATGAAACAAACCGGATTGAGGGATGCGCCCTCAGCAATTCAGTAAGTTTTTCTTCATTATGTGTCCACGGCGGTAAATAATATAGTATAGGTTCCTTTAGTAACTTCTCAAATGATTTTTTCATAGATATTCCTCCAAATAAGAATGAATGTATATAAACAATCTAATTTATAACATTTTGTCCGGAATCCGAAATTATTTCAATAAATTTTTCCAATAAATCGGAATCAAATTGGGTTCCCTTGTGCCTTTCCAATTCTTCAATAGCCTCTTCCTTGCTCAAGGCACCTCTGTACGCTCTCTCGGATGTAATTGCATCATAAGCATCGGCTATAGTCACAATCTTTGTAAGTTTTCCTATATCATGCAAAATACTGCCGTAACTCAGTGTTTTCAGTTCTTGATTCGAAAGACCCAATTCTTTACCCAACATTAAACTGTATTTCATTACTCTTTCACTATGTCCTCTGATATACCTATCCCTCATTTCCGCCGCCTTTATTAAACTCTTGATAATGTTAAAACAGGTCCTTTCAATTTCCGTAACAAGATTGCTGTTTTGTATGGTAATGGAAATCATTTTAGATAATTGTTTTAAGTATGATGTGAATTTTAAATTTAAATCATTTCCAAAATAACTGATGATACCGACTACCTCTCCGTTTCTATCAAAAATAGGTACTTGCAATAGCATAGATATATCCGCGCTCCAACTATACTTAAACGTAAAACGCGGATCATCCGATATGTCGGTAATCAGCAATACTTTTTTGTTTTCCACGACCCACCCTATTGCTCCTTCATTCATTTTATATTTCATACATTTATCCGATTCGCTAAAATTTATGGATTTAATTGCACTGAAACAATCATGTTCCTTGTTATAAAAATAAACCACACAATAATCCGAGTTTACTATTTCTTTGGTATATACCAAGATGGATTTCAAAAATTCATGCAGGTTTTTTTGAGGGTAAAACATCTCGGACAGATCATTAATCAGTTTTTCTTTATGTGATTTTTTTTCTATTCTATCATATGCTTTCAAAAGTTTATTATTAGTCTTATTAATCTTATCAAAACTTACAGACAACTCCCAATTCACAGTCTGCAGCTTCTTATCTTTCAACAATACAGCCTCAACGGCTTCGTTAAACGTGTTTTGTCCAGCGCATTTCTATTATTGACAGGTCGTCCTTTAAATTAGATTGTTCTCTTATCAACTTATTTAATCCCATGGTCAGATGACCGTCCGCAAAATCCATCTCTTTTCGTATACAGTCAATAATACCTTCAAGTTCGATAGGTCTGTCGTTTTTATCTTTTATTTCCATCAACCCGTCCGTATATATAATTAAATGATCCTCTGAATCTAAATATACTGTTTTTTCTTCATATCCATCGTCAAATTCAAACCCCACCGGGGTACCGTATGCATCCAGTTCAATTATCTCCCCCGTATTTTTAACTAACAAAGGGGAGGGGTGCCCGGCTCTTATATATTTCATTACTCCCGTCCTGACATTTAAAATCATGTAAAATATAGTGAAATAATGACTGTATCTCCCAAATGGGAATCTCTTATTTAAATAATTGACAACCTCCAATGGGCTGACAATCTCATAATACGGCACCACATTTGTCTTTCTTCTCAGGGGTGACCCCCTGCCCACATCCAAAATAAGTGTTTCCGACAGTATAACGGCCAACATCGATGAGGCTACCCCATGTCCCATCACATCGAGCATATATATTCCCACATTATCAGCGTCTAACATAAATATATCAAATATGTCCCCTCCGACCCTTCCGGAAGGTTGAAAAGTACAGTTAAAAAAACAGTTCGGGACATCGCCGAAAGATTTTGGTATAAGAGCTTCCTGTATTTTAGTAGCCATGTTCAGGTTTCTCTCAAGCTCCTTTTTCTGTTTCTCAACTGTCTGCAAATTTTCTTCTAACGCTTTTTGTGACATAATAAGTTGCTTTTGCAAATCCATTACCTTTGCCTGATTTCGTATTTTAAAAATCAAATCCACTTCCTCAAAAGGACGGCATAGGTAATCATTTATACCCATAGAAATCAAATCTTTTTTATCCTTTGCATCCAATGTATCAAATAGTACAATAACGGGTATTTTCCCTATATAGTGATCATCTTCCAAAATATCACTTAATTTTTGTTTACATTTTTCATTGGAAAAACAATTGACTAGAATAACATGAGGCATTTCTTTGAGTATGGTTTCTTTACAAATATAGTCAGCCGATTTTTGAACAACCTCATACCCATAGTTCCTAAGCAAATCTTTGATACGTGTTAATGAATCATCTACTGAATCGAATATAAGAATTTTATAAGTGGTCAATTTTATGCCTCCCTGCTTTATCCCGTGTATAGTAATATTCTACATCTTTCGATGAATTCCTACCTCGCTTGTGAAATTTAATAAGTCTTTCGAAAACCTGTGCCTAAATGTTTCAAGTATTACATGTATTACTATACCACGATAAAAGACTCCCCAATAGTATTTCTATATGAGATCCGTCTACTAAAGGGAAGTATATCAGGGCTTTATATTTTTTTTCATTAAAACATTTACAGAAATTCCACATCCGCAGTCAGTTTATAAATTACATCCTTTCTCTCCACTATTATTACAACCTTTTCGCATAACTCCCTGTCTTCCTTAATGTTTTGCAACAATTCTCTGGTCGGATTTATCGCAATCGGATTTCCAACCAATTTTAACATGGAAAAATCACCTATTGTATCCCCATAAGCATAGCTATTCTGCAGATCTATATCATATTTTTCAACAAATTCCATAATAGCTACATGCTTGCTCTCCGAATCCCACATTTGAATAATTTCACCTGTAAAATTATTATCCTCGTCTACTATATATTTTGTACCCCTGTAATCGGTTGCTTCATACTTCTGTGCCATTTTGGATACCAAATAATCCGGACTGCCTGAGATAAAGATAACTATATGTCCTTGGGATTTGTGCCAATTTATTCTGTCCCTGGTAAAACGATATACTCTGTCGCCCTTTGAGTCTATTATCTGATCCGATATGAAATCCATATAGTCTTTGTTTAATCCTTCCATGGTTTTAAGATATATTTTGGCCACCCTGGTAAGATAATTATCATAATTCCCCTGTCTCATGTCCCAATCATGGAATGCACCCTGAACAACGGTATGCCATGTTATAGGATCTATAACCTCATATTTTATTAATCTTTTAAAATGTTCTATCATCAGAGAGTCCCTATAGAGGGTCCCGTCAATATCAAAAAATACCCCTTTGTTTCCCATTTCATCCATTCCTTCCGTGCTATAATTTATTTATTATTTGGTTTTTACTACATAATATACCCATCTTACAGATATCCAACCCATAACTAAATATATGTCGGTTATTTTATCATATACTTGTAGGGTATGTATAGTTTCCCAATTTAGCAGGGGAGCGGCGAATTGCAAATGACACTGGCTATTTCATGAATGCGGTATTTCCCCTTTACATTATAAATAATAAAAAAGCAACCATGGCTGCTTTTTGTTATTAATATCGTTTAGTTTTATTTGTTATACCGGTGTTTTATAAACTGATCCGATTAGTTTATTATATCGATAAACCGGGGTTTCGGTATCAGTCCAGTATTTCGGTAACGGTAGTAAATTCATATCCCTGTTCTATAACCCAGTCAATAATAGTGGGTAACACATTTACCGTGTTTTTCACTACCCCTGTTTCCCCACTGTTATGCATCAATATTATTCCTCCGGGCCCCAGTTGTTGTTTTACATATTTCATTATTTGTTCATTCGATGTACCTGCCCAATCTCTGGTATCCACCGACCAATTAACAACCTTATACCCCAAAGAATCAATTAATTGTTTGTCCTGTGCCTTAACCGCCCCGTACGGAGGCCTGAATACAGGTGCATATTCACCCAGCACCTCCATCAATAACTCCTCCGTTTTTAATATCTCGCCCTTTTTTGACTGTTTCGATATCTTAGGCAGGTATTTGTGGCTCCAGCTGTGGTTGCCGATTTCGTGGCCCCTGTCATGGATATCTTTTAGGACATCTGTATGCTTTGCAGCATTTTGCCCCACTATGAAAAATGTGGCCTTAATGTTGTATTCATCTAATACGTCCAAAATCTGCGGTGTGATTTCGGATTCGGGTCCATCGTCAAAAGTAAGTGCAACCAGTTTCTTATTATTATTCCCGGACCGATGTACCTTTATATCATCGGATTCCGGTTCATTCTCCGGTTTCTTATTGTCTTCATTATTTTTATTGCTATCCGTTTCGTCGTCTATATCTTTGCTATTTTCGTCTGTCTTTCCCGTTTCAACATCCGTATCATCGTTGGAATCAGGTTTATCTTCTTCCCCATGTTTATCATCTTCAGCATCCTCCGTCTTTTGCGGCGGAGTCTCCTGAATATTTTCCTCATCATTATTATCCGAATTCACCTGAGAATCCGGTACATTTACTTTTCCACAACCTCCAACAACAAAGATAATTAAAATACTTACCAAAATAATACCAAATATCCGTTTTTTCATCTCGGTTCTTCCCCTCATCCTAAGTAATGTCTAATAATTGCTTTTACTATCAGTATATAGAAGTATTTGTTGAAATGCATTAGAAAATTATAGTAATATAAACTGCGACCCCGTTTGAGTGGATTTTAACCGCATATACCCTGAATGATGAACCTGTACTATTTCTTTAAATTCTTGACGGCCCTGATTTTGTCCATTGCAGCCCAAGCAATATTGGAGGAATGGTCCGCAACACGTTCCAGGTTGCTGATAATATCTACAAACACAACCCCCGAACTGGGAATGCATTTTCCGGCACTCAATCTTCCTATATGATTTTCCCTCAAGGTTCTCTCGAAATAATTTGTACGTTCCTCCGCCTCAACCACTTTCATAGCCAACTCTCCGTCTATAGTTTCCAAGGCTGTCAAAGAATTTGTATAAGAGTCCAAAACCAATTCTGTCATTCGTCCCAGTTCCTCCAGAGCCTCAACTGATAAAACCAATTGATTGTCAATCAGTTCCTGTGCCAATTCCGCCAGGTTTTCAGCATGGTCTCCTACTCTTTCAATGTCATTAATTGTATTAAAGAGCCCATCTACAGTTTCCCTATTTTCTGCAGAAATACTGGTATTGGACAGTTTTATTAAGTAAATGGAAATTTCTCTTTCCATTTCATTTATTATTTTCTCCAAACGCAGTGTTTCGTCAATCTTATCCTGGTCTTTATCAAAAATTCCTCCAAGTGCACTTTCCAAGGACAGCTTGGCCATATTTCCCATATGGATAGTCTCCTCCATTGCATTCGCCAAGGCTATGGGAGGTGTTCCCAACATCCGATCATCAATATACCTGATGCCTTCCGCCACCTTTTCTTCCCCGGGAATAAGCCTGTCGGTTATTTTAACCAATGTACCGACAAAAGGTAACATTATAATTGTGTTGGTAAAGTTAAATATAGTATGAGCATTGGCAATCTGCCTTGAAACAGCCTTAGCAGAAACACCCGGGTTTATTGCAGTTATAATACTATATAACGGCTTTTGCAATAAAACAACGAAAATTATAGTCCCAACCAGGTTAAAAATCACATGCACCGCCGCCGCTTTCTTGGCAGCACGGTTTGCCCCTATACCTGAAAAAACGGTTGTTATGGTTGTACCGATATTGATTCCGAACAAAATAGGCAGCCCTGATGCAATAGGAACAAGTCCTTGGGATGCCAATGCCAGTAATATCCCTGCAGACGCACTACTGCTCTGCAGTACCGCGGTAGCCACCAGTCCCGCAAGTATACCCAGGACCTGATGGTCCCCAAAGCTGACTAAAATGTTTCTGAGGCCCTCATGTCTACTTAGGGGTTCCATAGCATCCGCCATAAATCCCATACCCAAAAATAGAACGCCAAAACCGATAAATGCCTCTGCAGTTTGCCTAATTCTGCGGTTTTTGGAAAAAATCCATATTACTACAGAAATCCCTACAATAGCCGAGGCATATGGACCGATTTTGAAGGTAATTATCTGAGTAGTCACCGTTGTACCGATATTTGCACCCATGATAACCCCTGTAGCCTGGGCGAGGGTCATCATTCCCGCATTGACAAAACCGACTATCATCACAGTAGTAGCACTACTGCTCTGTACAATCATAGTTGTAACAGCACCTACGATAACCGCCATAAACCGGTTGCTGGTCAACATACTTATTATAGACTTCAGTTTATTACCCGCGATTTTTTGAAGCCCCGTACTCATAATAGTCATCCCATAGAGGAATAATCCCAGCCCGCCTATAAGGCCAAAGACAATTTCCATTTGACATCCTCCTATCATAATTTTTCATACATACGTATCATAACATATTCTATGACAGTGATGCACGAAGTTTTTTCCGATTAGACCTCTATGCCCTGAACAAATACATTTATTTTTCCAACTCTTATATCAGTCATAGCTTCAACAGTCTTTTTTACCTTTTTTTGTATCGAGCTGATAAATTGGGGAATAATAACTCCATATTTAATTACTACCGAGAAATTTATAATAACCCGAGCTTCCTCGCTTCTTACCTTTACTCCTCTCTTTGAAACCATGTTTTTACTGAAAAATTCCACTATATCTATGGGCAACCCCCCGCTGAGTGCAACTATCCCCTTTGTTTCCTCCACTGTCTTCCTGACTATTAATGTTATAACCTCTTTGGAAATTCTGATCTTGCCTTTCCCGGAAATTATCTCCATATATATACCTCCAAAGCAATACTATATTTATATGTTCCCGATATTCCACAGTTTTTACTCAAAATGATGCATTATTTGTAAATATTCCTCATGTGTATTTATATTCTCAAAACAAAGCATACACGGATCAAACCTTCTTATATCTCTTTCCATTACTTTTTTGACATTTACTATTTCAAAAATACCCGCTATTTTGTGTCTGCCTTTTTTCAATAATTTTTCAAATTCCGGAATACACCTTTTTCCGTATATTGCATGCAGGGGTTGATAATATCCCCCGATGGATGAATCTCCTGCAATTTCATTTCTCAACAAATTCACCGTGCATTTAACCGAATCCGCATCGGTAAAGGGCACTATCACATCTTCATTCTTCAATAAATCCACCATATGTTTGATTAATTTGGTATTAACAAAGGGCATATCACAGCCTATAACAAATATATGGGAGGTCTTGCTTTGTTTCAACCCTGAATATAGACCTATCAGAGAACTTTTTATTCCCATATCTACACAATCGGCAACAAATTTTATATCTTTTAACATATTGTAGTTTTCCGATTCATTGGTCACTACCAATACATCATCAAAAATATCCTTTAGCGGATCGACTACCCTCTCAATCATTGTCTTGTCCCCTAATTTAAGCAATGCTTTGTTCCTGCCCATTCTAGTACTGCCGCCACCTGCCAACACCGCAGCGGTTACTTTGCCACCATTCATCTTTACCAGTCCCCCAGCATGTAGAAACAAATTATAGGTATTTATAACTTAATTGTACCACATATATATGTAAACCAATAAAAAAAATGGCAGTATCAACACAATTTACCGACTATCGGTCTTAGAACTTTACCGGGATTTATTATACCTGCTGAAAATTTTAAGCCGGTTTTCCACAAACTGTTGTAATAATTTAAAGCATTTTACGAAAAATATATATAACAATATGACAACAAAATAAATCATTAAAGAAAGGTTGATTTAAATGAAGAAAAACCTGATAATATTTTTGGCTGTAGTTTGTATGGCAATACCCGCATTCAGTAATATAGACACATTTGCAAATCAAAATTCCAAATTGTTGGTTATAAATGAAACCGTCAATACGTTCAATGCGGGTTAACCTGCCGTGTCGACAAATTTTTTTATACTCAATGCTAAAAGCCGAAAATACGAAAAATATTATGCGATTACATTTGCAAAACATGTTATTAATCTCTACCATAATTTATACATGTGCAAAATTGTAATCGCATTTGCTTTTATCAAATATCTTTGCTTATAGATATATTAATATCTGTTGTTTGTTATCTATTCGTCTACCATCTCCACATATTCCAACGGTCTTTCATTTGTCAGGGGAGGAATTTCAATATTATCGGAATATTTTATGTCACAGGTAATATCGTCCAATTCCATAAGTTCAAACATAATCGTCCCGTGTTCTACATATTGCTTGAAAGACTCCTGATTTCCAACAGCACGGATTGTATATGGTTGCTCGATGGATATACCGTTGACATTGATATGGTTTCCGGCCAAAACTATTTCAGTACGCCCGACAATCCTGTAGTCATTGATGGAGAGTACCTCGGCACCAAATACCCTTAATTCATTTATCAGATTAATCAAATACCTTTTTCCCTCCATAATACCTGCAACATTTGTTTCGGTATTACTTCCCAATGTAATAATAATTCCGGGCCCGGAAACGGGCGAATAACCTGCCAGGAGTTTATATTCATCAACCGTCATTTTTAGTTTTTTCAAGGGTATACTTTCCTCGGCGCGTTTCTCCTCCAATTCTTCAACCTGATTTTTAGAGTCGGCAATTTTTATCTTCATATCCTCAGTTGTCTTTTTTAGTTCTATCAATTCCTGTGCTTCTATTTCATTTTTATATGGTGAGACGGGTTCACCGCC
>CAYOQX010000013.1:0-22725 GCA_964406195.1 uncultured Alkaliphilus sp.
ATTAAATACCGATTCCCCTTCGTAAAAAATCACCTTTGTTGCAGGGAAAATAATTCCGTCCTTCGGTACCAATTCTTCCTTTTCCTTATCAAGGTATTTCATGTTATCCAGGATGGTCTCGCAATGCACTGACAGGGTAACGGTATAGGCTAACTTTTCCGACATTGTATCCCGGGGTTCTACCGGCCGGGGTTTACCCTCCGGCACCGAGTCGGTGAGGTACTTGTCTTTATCTGTTTTAACGTCAAGAATCATTTCCTGTTCCCGGGAACAGGATGATGAATCATCAGATACTTCTTCGGAGAAATCCTTTTGTTTATCCGGCTTTGGGGCAAGGGAAGATTCCGGCGAATCATTCGGAGATTTTGCAGGATTTTCGGTTCCTGCAGCCTCTGTCAAATCCGGGCCTGAGGAATTGTCCGGTATCGTTGTGCCGGGAGGTGTTTCCGCCGGGTGGGATATATCCCCTCCGGCATAGTTTCCTCCCCAAAAATATGCTGCAGCAAGGATGCAAAAGATGAGCACCGTTGCAATTATTTTGCTTTTATGCCTTTTCATATCTTATCATGTCCTTTACAAAAGATTTGCCGTTTCCGGTATACGGAACAGCATTTCGGCAACTTCATAACGCTTGATGGCCTCTCTTGGCCGAATATCAATATCCTCCCGGGAAAGGATGTCCCCTTGATAACAGAAAGCCATTGATTACTGTTCCACAGGGAAATCGGTGATATGTTCCGCTACATAACGCAGGATTAATGTTGCATCCGCTGCAGAGATTTTACCATCCCCGTTTACGTCCCCGGCCAAATTTTGTTCTTCGTTAAACGAAACTGAACCTACAATCTTTTTAAGTATCAGGATAGCGTCACAGACAGTTACCTCCCCGTCACCGTTTATATCACCATAGATTAAAGACGGTTCCACCTCAACTAACCCGGATTCTGCGGTAACACACATTTTTTCATCATTCTCATCATTTAATTTTAGTCCGGTTATTTCTACATCAGTACTCATACCGGCTTTGCCTTTGAGCTCGAAAGTTATTAAGAGTAGCTCACCATCTCCGGCAGTTGCAATATTCCCGGTGAAAGCAACATGGATTTGTCCCGAGTCTATTTCCATTAGATTTTTTGTTATCTCCGGGTTTTGGAGTAGATCTCCCGGTTTCACATCCGTAGGCACAGCTATATCCGGATTGAAATTCAGCATAAACTGTCCTCCGGCCGGTCCTTTTATATCAGTTATTCGAATGGGCACTACTACTTTGCTTCCTTCAATACCTTTTACGGAGCCTGCCGACACTACGGCTTTCTGTTCCATCTTCATAGTAATGGTATATTTAGTCAAGTTGGGATTGTCATTCATAGTAGGCCAAGCAGGATCCCCTACGCCAATTATAATTTTACCGCCATTCTCTACAGGAATTTTTGCCATCCTCTTATATCCGGAGGAATCAGCATCATATGTATTTAAATATGTTCTTACTTGAAAATTCTTATTTGTTGCAGTAGGAGTTACTTTTATCTCTTCTGTTCCGGCAGGTAACGTAAGGGTATATTCAGTATTATCACCGGAAAATATCGGTGCCAACTCTCCTTTATCAAATTTCAGTTCTTTTAAGGATGTGTCATTGTTGTTCCATGACCCGCCGAGGTCAGCACCCATTTTAAGAGAGTATTGTAATTCTATCATATCCCCGTTCTCAATAGTTATCTCACCTAAACCTGTGCTGGTAAACCAATCATTGAGAGTAACCATCCATCCGTCCATACCGTTAACCATACCTGCCTGTAAACCGTTAATTTGGGAAATATAGTTACTTTCCAAACCCGCCGCCTCGATTTTTTTGGCCTCAAGAGCTTTTCTGACAGCATCTATTGCCATATCTCCGTTTTCAATTTCCACAGTATAGCAGTCAAGAAGAACCCCATCCCAGACTGCCCCTTCACTTTGCAGATAGGTGTTATTGGTTATGCTAACATATACTCTGCCCGTTGTACTTGCCATCGCTGTCGACGGCAGAACCATAGTTATGAATAAAACAACCAGCAAACTTATGTTTGTTAAGGACATACCTGAATATTTTCGTTTGAAAATATTTTTCATTTTAATCCTCCTAGAAATTTTTCTGTGTTCCTTTACCCAAAGCGAAGCTATTTTACAACACTTTCAATAAAACGCATCATAACCGCGGCCACTTCCGCACGGGTACTATTGCCTTTCGGCACCAATGTTACTTTTGTTCGACCGATAATAAGGCCCTCCGCATTAGCCCAACTTATTGCTATTTTTGCCCAATTACTGACTTCTGCCGCATCGGCATAAACATTTAAATCTGCTGATGCTGTCACATCGTAACCCTTATTACTCGCATAGCGATAGAAAATAGTTGCTATCTGCTCGCGGGTAACAAAATCATTGGTTCCAAACAGTCCATTTCCATAACCTTTTACAAGGCCTTTGCTGTCGGCCCAGATTACAGCATCGATGTACCAATCATTATCCTTTACATCAGTGAAATTATTTGTCCCCGTTGTAGCAGGTAAACCCTCCAAACGATACAGTACGGTTACCAACATGGCTCTTGTCATGGGACGATTTGGACTGAATGTAGTTTCACCGGTACCTTCGAATAAACCGTTTTTCACTGCATATTTTACGGTTTCATAGAACCATTCTTTTTCCATCACGTCCGTAAAGGGATTTGTCCGGATAGGGCCCGTATCCTCTGAGGATTCATCCTCTGCCTTAAGCCAATTATTATGATATGTTTCATCTCCCAGGGACGGATATTGGGAGTCGCCCCCACCCCAGTCCGAGACCTCATAAGCGAAATCATTTACATAATGCCAAATAATCTCATCACCGTCTTTTAGTGTCGTTTCCTCGAGCCCAAATCCTACATGCTGTCCGTTTAAAGTATACATCCATCCACTGCGTTTGCCATTGGTAAACTCGCTGAGTTTATATCCACCCAGAACCGATGGGGCATAAATTGTTTTCACATAGTTATTATCCGCCCCAACACTTCTTAACCCTGCATTACTCATAGCCTTCTGAAATAAATCGTAAACTGTACTGCCCTCATCCAGAGTATAATACTGTGTCTTTATCCATGTTACATACTCACTGCCCTTATAATCGCCATCAGCAAGATCAATATCTCCATCAGAAAGTGTTGCACCGATAAGACGAAAACTGACATCAATAGTTTGATTTTCCGGCAATGTTTCAGGCACGATTTCCTTGAGTGCATCAATTGCCTCCATGAGGGCATCTTTGGCATTATCAATATCAATTTGAGCAGCCGTTTCATAACCTGCCACCGTTTTTGCCACTTCGAGAGCATTTTTAAAATCCGCCCAGCTTGCTGCTGTATAATCTGATTTATTAAGACCATCGGCTTTTTCAATTGCCGCACATAATTCAGTTTTATCCACATTAGGGGAAATAAACGTCAATCCCCAATCAAAAGCTGTACTCATATCATAAAGAGTATTTGCTCCGTCTAAATATCTAGCGTAGGCCACTAATCCATAAGCTGCTTGTTCCGTTGCCATTTGATCCACATCACCGGATAATTTATGTTTAAAACCTCCGGTCGTATCCCTGTATTCCAATAAATTTTCTAATACCTTTTCTATCAAATTATTATCTTTCGTGCTGTCATAATCGAGTGAAACCAAGGCAGTTAATACCTGAACGGCACCCTCCGAAGTTCCGTAGTCCCCGTTTTTTTTCTCTAATGTTTCGCGAAGAAATGCCACCGCTTGTTCCACAGAGGATACAATATTCTCATATGAAGGTGCGCCTACATCCGTAAATATAGAATTATAATTCTCTTCCCCCATTTTGTAATAGGGTGCCAATGCCTGCAATGCCATGCCGGTAATATCAGGGTCTGCACTGCTCCCACCCAGGTTCCAGCCTCCATTTGCCTTCTCATTCATGTCCAGATAGTTTAAAAAATAAGAACGGACTTCCGGCAGATCGGCCAAATAATCATTGGTATCAAGGGCGATTAAAGCATAAATTGCACCATTAATTCCCTGCCAAACAGCTTGATAATCATTGGATGCTCCTTGTTTGTCAGTTAATGCAGACACAAAATCATAACCGGCAAAATTTGTAGCATCCTCGCCCAGAGCGGTCAGGGCTAAAATTACCCGAGAGTTTTCTGTATATTTATTTTTGTCCAGCACAACTTTTCCGGTGTCTGAATCCAAGAAGTAAGCATTGTTCAGCACAAAGCGTTCCAGGTTGTCCCGATAAACGTCATACCGATTATCATCTTTACTCCCCGCCCGGGCTAAAGCCAATACTGCCCATTCACCGGAGATGCTGTCCACCTGAGGATCAGTCACTTTTTGTCTGAGATAATCCAAGGTGGTTACCAACTCTGCTTCCACATCAATCTTATCTGAAACAATATCAATATTCCCATCTACTGCAGTAACAGGAAATTTCTTACCGTTTTCGTCATTAAAGATCGGATTGATGATTTTTACCGGAGTGCTCATTCCCGGTTTTCCCACTATATCGAAGCAAACCCGGCAAAGTACGCTGTCTCCGCTAATTCCGTCGGCTCCGGCAAAAGCGACACGATACCCGGCCGACTCGGAATTGGATATATAATGTTCTAAATAGAAATTTTCCAGTAACTTTCCTTTCCCAACTTCAGTAACTTTCGCTACTGTAGGATCAAGTTCCAAGGTGAATTCACCTCCCGCCAATTTTGAACCTGCAGAAATGTTCTTTATCTCTATATCCAATTCAATACTGTCACCGGCTTCGGCATATACCTTGGAAATAATTAATTGGGGATCTTCAACAGCCGAAACCTTACTAATACCGAAATTTGGACTTGCCGTCCCGGCCAGTTGTAGCAAAATTGACATAATCAACAAACTTATAAAAAATTTATGCTGCATTGTATGTTTCCTATGACTTCTAAAAAAATTGTTTTTCATTTCACTCCACCTTTCCATAAAACAACATAAAAATACGGCTGCAATAATCAAAAATCTGATTGTTGCAGCCGTATTCCTGCGAAACGGTTTTAGCGCCCAAAGGGCAGCATGCTTTCTTGTAGGTCTTCTGACTTACGCTTCGACAGATAAATGATCTGTCAATCAAGCCCTGCCTTCCCGGTTTCCCAGTGACTGACTTTCGTCACGAGCATTGATTATCGGCGCTTACAGCGGCGGTTCCGTTCGGGATTTTCACCCGATTCTCTTGTTCAATCCTGAAGACCCCATTTAGGCTCCAAGATCACAAAAAAGCTATTTAGTTTTTTATCCATATATCGGTTTTTACGTATATGCCTTTAGAATATTACAAAACACTGCCAACTAGCGTGGATGACGTAGTGACGCTTGGGCTGCAGCAAGTTTCGCAATCGGAACACGATATGGTGAACATGATACATAGTCTAAGCCTATAAGGTGGCAAAATTCTATTGAGTTTGGTTCCCCGCCGTGTTCTCCGCAGATACCCATTTCAATATCCGATTTTGCTGTTTTTCCCAGATCTACAGCAGTCTGCATTAATTTGCCTACACCTTTACGATCTATTGTTTGGAAAGGATCCGTTTCGAATATATCCTTATCCATATACTCACTAATAAATTTGCCTGCATCATCTCTGGAAAAACCAAATGCCATCTGAGTCAAATCATTAGTTCCAAATGAGAAAAAGTCCGCTTCCTCAGCAATTTCATCGGCACAAATACAAGCCCTGGGAATTTCTATCATTGTTCCTATCGAGTATGAAATTTCTATATCGGCTTCTTCAAATACTGCGTTTGCAACATCTATTATTATTTCTTTTACCTGTTGGAATTCCTTGACTTCTCCAATCAGCGGTACCATTATTTCAGGAACTATTTCCAAGCCTGTTGATTTATGTACATCAATAGCCGCTTCCAAAATTGCTCTTGTCTGCATAGCATATATTTCCGGGAAAGTGATAGCCAGACGGCAACCCCTGTGTCCCAACATAGGATTAAATTCCTGAAGACCGCTTACTACATCTGACAATGCTTCCTTTGATACTTTCATTTCTTCGGCCAGTTGTGCTATGTCCTCTTCTTTACTGGGCAAGAATTCATGTAACGGTGGATCTAATAACCTGATTGTAACAGGCAGTTCTTTAATTTCTTTAAATATCTCTATAAAATCTTCTCTCTGGACAGGTAGCAGTTTTGCTAATGCTTCTTTTCTACCCTCCGGTGTAGTGGATAAAATCATCTGTCTAACAGCAAATATTCTTTCTTCCTCGACAAACATATGCTCTGTCCTGCAAAGGCCAATACCTTCCGCCCCGAATTCCAGTGCCTGTCTGACATCTTTACCGGTGTCCGCATTTGTTCTAATTTCCAATTCTCTAAATTCATCCGCCCATTCCATTAGAACTGCGAAATTTCCTAAGAGTTCCGGTGTTCGGGTTTCAATTTCACCTTTATATACTACACCTTCGTTGCCGTCCAAGGATATGTATTCACCTTCCCTGAACTCTTTGTTACCGACCCTCATAACCTTATTTTCGTTATCAATACGAATGTCTCCTGCACCGGCTACGCAACATTTACCCATACCCCTTGCTACTACGGCCGCATGGGATGTCATCCCGCCTTTTGCTGTCAGTATACCCTCGGCTGCAACCATCCCCGCTATATCCTCCGGAGAGGTTTCTACACGAACCAAAATTGCTTTTTCATCGGCACTCTTTAATTTTATTGCATCTTCCGGTGTAAAACAAATTTTGCCTGTGGCAGCACCTGCCGAGGCCGGCAGCCCTCTTGCTATAACAGTAGCTTTTTCAAGCGCGGACTCTTCGAATGTAGGATGTAACAGTTGGTCCAGTTGCATGGGTTCTATTCTGAATATAGCTTCTTCTTTGGTGATCAAGCCTTCTTCAAACATATCTATAGCTATATTGATGGCCGCTACGGCGGTTCTTTTACCTGCCCTTGTCTGGAGTATATAAAGTTTTTCATTTTCAACTGTAAATTCGATATCCTGCATATCTTTATAATGCTCTTCCAATAATTCGGTAACTTTTACGAATTCTTCGTATACTTCCGGCATTTTCTCCTTTAACGATTGGATTTCTTCCGGTGTACGAATTCCCGCCACCACATCTTCACCTTGTGCATTCAGCAAAAATTCACCAAATAGTTTATTTTCGCCTGTAGACGGATCCCTTGTAAATACCACACCGGTTCCACATTTTTCGCCCATATTGCCGAAAACCATGGATTGGACACTCACGGCCGTTCCCAGATCATCCGGTATCCCGTGCAGTTTTCTATATATTTTGGCTCTTTGGTTATTCCATGATTTAAATACAGCTTCTATAGCTACAAGTAATTGTTTTTCCGCATCCTGTGGAAAATCTTCCCCTGATTCTTTTCTAATAACCTCTTTGAATGCCTCAGTTATATCTTTCAGGTCTTCAGCGGTTAGGTCCGTATCACTTTCAATGTTTTTATCATTTTTTCTTTTCTCCAGAATTGTATCAAATTTATATTTTTTAATACCGAGGGCCACATCACCGAACATTTGGATAAATCTTCTATAGCTATCGTATGCAAAACGTTCATTGTTGGTGGCCTTGGCAATACCCTTAACGGATTCATCATTTAAACCGAGATTTAGTATAGTATCCATCATTCCCGGCATAGAAACTGCAGCCCCGGACCTGACAGAAACCAATAATGGATTTGTTGTACTACCGAATTTTTTGTTTGTAACCGTTTCCAGCTCTTTTAATTCTCTCGATATTTCTTCTTTAAATTCGTCCCATAGTTGCTCATCGCGTTTGTAATACTGATTACATGCTCCTGTTGTTGCTATAAAACCCGGTGGGACGGGTAGACCTATTTTGGTCATTTCAGATAAATTTGCACCTTTTCCTCCTAACAATGATCTCATTTCTAGATTTCCTTCTTTAAAAGGATAAACTAGCTTTTTCAATAATGACACCTCCAATTTTTTAGCTTTATGAATATATAACCTTGCAAATATAATACATACTATTTACCATTGGGAAATTCATGTCCCATATTTTTAAATATTCCTAAAATAATACTTGCACTTTCCTCAACGGCCTTTGATGAAACATCAATAACAGGGCAATTTAGTTTTTTCATAATTTTTTCGGCATAATCCAGTTCCTTTAAGATCCTTTGCATACTGGCGTAACTTGCTTCATCTTTTAATCCCAATGCTTTTAATCTTTCCCTGCGTATTTCAACCAGTTTTATCGGATCTGTAGTCAGCCCTATGATTTTCCTCTGTTCAATTTCATATAATTCTCTCGGGGGTAAGACCTCCGGTACAAGGGGTATGTTAGCAACCCTTAAATTTTTATGCGCCAGATACATACTGAGGGGAGTTTTCGATGTCCTCGAGACCCCAATCAAAACTATATCCGCCTGTGTTAATCCTCTTGGATCTCTACCGTCATCATATTTGACGGCAAATTCGATTGCCTCTATTTTCTTAAAGTACCTTTCGTCCAATTTCCTGATTAGGCCGGGTTCCTGCCTGGACGGAACCTTCAGTACAGCCTCTATAGCATTTACAATAGGGGTCATCACATCGACACATGGGATGTTCAGTTTATCGGCCCTGTCCAGTAGTATATTTCTCAACTCCGGAACAACTATTGTAAATACTATAGTTGAATTTTCATTTTTAGCTTCCTCCAGTATTTCCAAGATTTGTTGTTCTTCGTTTATATAGGGGAATCTTCTTATTTCATAATTGTTTTCACTGTTAAATTGGCTGACCGCTGCCCTTGAAACTGATTCCGCCGTCTCCCCTATAGAGTCTGATATAGCATAGATAATAATATTTGTACCGCTCATCTTCCTCCCCCTAGTCTTTGCATAATTCTACAAACAGTTTTGTGATACTGCTCTTAGATATTCTACCAAGTATTTTGGTTGTTTCCAACCCATCGTTTTCTTCTTTTGATACCACGGGAAGGCTGTCCACCTCATGTTCTGTGATTTTAATAGCGGCTTGAAGCACATTATCTTCCGGTGATATGGTAATTACATTAGGACTTCTTGTCATAATCATGCCTACAGGCACCTTTTTTATGTCAATACCCCCCATAGTGCTCTTTAAAAAATCTTTTCGGGATGCTACCCCAACAAGGGAACCTTCATTTCCGGAAATAACAAAGATTGTTCCCACATCTTCCAGAAACAATGCAACTATACCGTCATAAACCGAACTTTCTTCTGTTACAATGACCGGTATTGACATAACATCCTTAATTTTTATATTTTTTACTTTTTGTGCAAAAATGTTAATATTTGATTTGCCTGAATAAAAATATCCAACCCTGGGTCTTGCATCTAAAATTCCAATCATAGTTAAAATCGCCAGATCCGGTCTCAGTGTGGCCCTTGTTACACTGAGATGTTTTGCAATCTGTTCCCCTGCAATTGGCTCATTTGCTTTTACAATTTCTATGATCTTTTTTTGTCTACATGACAGTTCTATTAAGATCACCCCTTTTACGTGCTATACTATTTCCTAATGTGTTATATTATATATATAATTTAGCATATCTAACACACTTTTTCTATAATTTTTATTGTGTTTATTAAAGATAATATAATTAATCATACAAAATTAGTACTACTTATTGAATTTGATACATGATAATTTATAAAAAAATAATTGCCCGGGGTTTTCCTCAGGCAACATGGAACGATTTAGTACTTAAGCCTTTCATCCAGATAATGCTCCAGTTGTTCTATAGCAATTCTTTCTTGCTCCATGGTGTCCCGACACCTAACTGTGATGCAGTTATCTTCCAATGAATCAAAGTCAAAAGTAATACAAAATGGTGTTCCTATTTCATCGTGCCTTCTATATCTTCTGCCTATACTTCCCGATTCATCATAATCAACCATGTAATTTTGGGAAAGTTTTTTATAGATTTCTAATGTAGGCTCCTTTAATTTTTTGGAAAGCGGAAACACCGCTGCCTTAAAGGGAGCTAATGCGGGGTGAAATCTTAACACTGTTCTGGTATCTTTTTCATTTATATTTTCTTCCGTATAGGAATCAACCAAAAATGCCAAAACAAGACGGTCCACACCCAGGGAGGGTTCTATACAGTATGGCACATATTCTTCATTGGTAACAGGATCCCTATAAATAAAATCTTCTTCGGAATACTTACTGTGTTGTTTTAGGTCAAAATCCGTTCTGTTGGCGATACCCAAAAGCTCATCCCAACCAAATGGAAATTTGTATTCAAAATCAACCGTTGCCTTACTATAATGCGATAATTCCTCTTCATCGTGATCGCGGGTACGAAGATTTTCCTCATTTAAATTTAAACCCAACAACCAATCTTTGCAAAAATCTTTCCAATAATTAAACCATTCAACATCTTCTCCGGGTTCGCAGAAAAATTCTAATTCCATCTGTTCGAATTCCCTTGTTCTAAATATAAAGTTCCCCGGGGTGATCTCATTCCTGAACGCTTTGCCGATCTGTCCTATTCCAAAAGGTATTCTTTTTCTCGATGCCCTGAAAACATTTTTAAAATTCAAAAAAATTCCCTGTGCTGTTTCGGGTCGCAAGTATATTTCGATTGCCCCCTGAAAGGTTTTGAACATTAAATTAAATTGACGGATGCCAGTAAAATCACTTGCACCACATTCGGGACAAGCAACGGTTTTTTCTTTTATGTAAGACCCCATCTCCTCATTGGACCAAGAATCCACAGAAGCCGTTTCATTATGTTTGTTCATATGATCCATTATTAACTTATCGGCTCTAAAACGCGATTTGCATTCTTTACAATCCATTAAAGGATCATTAAAACCTTTAATGTGGCCTGAGGCTTCCCATGTTTTTGGATTCATCAATATAGCGGAATCCAACCCGACATTATATGGACATTGCTGTATAAATTTTTTCCACCATGCTTTTTTGATATTGTTCTTTAACTCCACCCCAAGCGGCCCATAATCCCATGCATTCGCGAGTCCACCATATGCCTCCGAACCCGGAAATATAAACCCCCTTGATTTGGTCAGAGCAACAATCTTATCCATTACTTGTTTTGCTGTCATTCTACTTTCCTCCAATTATATTCTTCTTATGTTTTTAAAAATAAAATCTTCCGTTCCCAACTCTAAAAAGTCAGGGACGAAAGACTTACCTTCCGCGGTTCCACCCTAATTGGCTAAAAACCCACTCTATTTAACATTGCTCAAAAGTGCCTTTCATTGATAAATTGTCAGGCTCACACCATCCCGGACTCGCTGTTATAGAATCAATTACTTCTCTTTATCGTCGCAATGCATTATTCAGTTTATAATAAAAAATTGACCAATTCATAATTTAACCTGAATTCAATTTAGCAAATTATAGCGATTTTGTCAATAGACAAAATTTTTGCACCTAGAAATACCCATCGTCCTGTTCTTCCATAATTTCACCCGAGTCCCCTTTGCTCCCGGCCATGTTTTTGATTTCCGAAATAGTTTCATCGGCTATTTCGTTAATATCAACAACCTCGCCGCTGTCCTTAACTATCTCTACAGTTGCCTTGGTAATTAATGCGGCAAGTAGGCCCAGCAATGATATCGTAGGATACAGCATCACCCCTATAGCACCGGCCGTTACGGGAACATTCAGCAATGTCTCCCCGTCCTTCTTTAAAACAATACGTGATACATTACCTTTCTTGACGATAGCTTTCAATTTTTCAACAATCTCATTTCCTACCACGGATGCTGTGTCCATCCATGTTTTCCCATGTTTTTCTTCGATCTGTATTATAGTTTCTATAACGTCTCCGTTATTTTGCTCTAGTATTTCTTTGGCCTCTTTATAGGAGACACCTGTTCTTTCCCTGACCATATCAATTTTTTTCAAAGTGATCATGATCTTCTACTCCCCTCGTTTATAATTTTTCTGCCACCCTCAAACTTTTAAAACTGTGTTTATTGGTATATACCAATATATATCGCTCCAATATTTTTCTGAGTTCTTCGTTTAGTTCCTCTCTGACTTTCAAATTCTGTATATCCCCCATATCCCTGGTCAATAAATATATGGCCAATTTAATAGTTGTGTTTCCCATTTTGATTGCAGACGGATCTGTGTTCAAACATGAGGAGCAAAGTAATCCTCCTTGTTTTGCACTGAATTTCCATAATGTAGATTGTTTTTTAGGACAGCACACGCAACCCATAAGATAGGGCCTGTAACCGATGTGATCCATCAGTTTTATCTCAAATGCTCGAATAACAGGATTTATTTCTATATCATCTTTTTTCAGTACTTGCAGTGTTTTTCCCAAGAGGTCAAAAAGCCTGTTGTTGGTTTGACCTTCCGTTGTTACAGATTCTGTTAATTCTATCAGATAGGCAGCGTAAGATAACTTTTTCAGGTCCTCCCTTAGCGGATAAAACACTTCTATTACATCACACTGATTTACAGTATACAAACTTCTACCTCTGTATAATACGAATTCACTGTAGGATAGAGGCTGTGTCCCTGCCAATAGACTGTTTTTGGGCCTACGGGCCCCTTTAGCGATAGCACTTATTTTTCCCGCTTTACGCGTAAAAATTGTCAACAGACTGTCGGCTTCCCTATATTTTCTGTTTCTCAATACAAAACCTTCAGTAGTAATTAACATTTTAATCCCTTACCTTATTATATCTATATAAATGATCCTCTGTCACTACAATGATGCCGAAACACAGGTCATTATTCCGCCCAAAAATAATATCAATATCTATGTTGTAATCGTAACTCCGTTAATTCCGGGCTGTTTTTCAATATAAGCGTTATTTCCTTCACTTTTATTGTAATAATATTCACCGCATTCCCTAAGATGTTCGTTACATTCTCTTACATATAAATAAGCGTATATATTTCCGGTTTCCTCAAAAATATTCCACATTGCTTTATTTAACATAAATAGGTCCCCTTTCATAGATGTTTTACACTATTTTTTACATTTAGGGACCTTCTATACATTGTAAATTTTGCTATTACTATTTTTTATCTGCCGAATGTTAATTTATTCATAACCCAGATCCCTTAACATAATATCTTTGTTCCTCCAGCCTTCTTTTGTTTTTACCCACAATTCCAAAAACACCCTGGAACCCAATAGCTTTTCTATATCCTTTCTCGCACTTTTGCCTATACCCTTTAACTTTCTTCCGCCCTTGCCAATAATAATACCTTTATGTGACTCTTTCTCACAATATATGGTGGCACTGACGTCTACTATGTCCTGTTTATCCCTTTTTTCAATAAAATCGATTTCCACCGCTGCGCCATGGGGAATTTCCTGTTCAGTATAACGCAAAATTTTTTCCCTTATAAGCTCAGCTATAATCAAACGCTCCGGCTGGTCCGTAATCATATGTTCCGGAAAATACTTTGGACCCTTTGGCAAATACCTAACTATAAGACCTACTAAATTGTCCAAATTTGCCCCTTCCAGGGCCGATATAGCTATTATATTTTTAAACAACCCTATTTCTTCATATTTATCATATAATTCGTTCAGACTTTGTTGGTTCATTTTATCAATTTTGTTTATTACCAAAATAATAGGTGTTTCCACATCCCTTAATTGATTTACAATATACCGATCACCGGGCCCAATATAGGGAGTTTCATCTACAACAAATAATATCACATCCACTTCTTTTAATGTGTTTTTTGCTGTATTTACCATGTATTGGCCCAACTTATGTCTGGGTTTATGTATTCCGGGTGTATCTAAAAATATAATTTGATAATCATCCTGTGTATATACACATTGTATTTTATTTCTTGTAGTTTGAGGTTTGTCCGACATAATAGCGATTTTTTCGCCAATTATCTTGTTCATAAGTGTTGATTTTCCTACATTTGATCTTCCTATTATAGTTACAAAACCCGATCTAAACGTCATCACTATATCCCCTGCCTATTTTTTAAAATTTTCTAAAGAAAAAGAATTAGGTAGCAAATCACTTACAGTATATACCCTGAAATCATGTTCCGACCTTGCTATTATAATTTTTATTTCACTGCCGAATTCCATTATTACCTGTCTACAAATTCCACACGGGTATAAATAATCATCCGAGTCACCAATTACAGCTATAGCCTCTATATTACGGTCGCCCTCAGAAATTGCTTTAAATATCGCCGTTCTTTCTGCACAATTTGTTCCCCCATAAGACGCACATTCTATGTTGCACCCTGTATATATTTTTCCCTCTTTAGTGAGTAGTGCCGCCCCTACGGGGAACCTGGAATAAGGCGCATAAGCATTTTTTTTCGCTTCTACAGCCTTTTTGATTAATCTTTCATACATCAAAAATATCGCCCCCATTGACTATTTATCCATGGTCAGATTGTCCCTGAGGTCCTGCATTTTTTTATAAAACTATCTTTTTCTATTTCCGAATCCTTATCAACCGGTTTTGCAATCCCACCGGAGACCACAAGTTTGATTGCATCCTCCACGCACATATCCAATGTAATTATATCCTCTACAGGTACAATTATAAACATGCCGGATGTAGGATTGGGTGTGGTGGGTATAAAAACACAGGTTGTAATCTTCCCAACCTTATCATCAACAGCTTTAAAATCATCTGAAGTAATAAATCCTATTGTATATATATCGGATTTTGGATATTCCACTAGAACAACTTTGCGAAACGCTGTGTTAGCACTGCCGTATACGGTCTGTGTAAGCTGTTTGACAGGAAAGTAGATAGACCTTACTATGGGAATTTTCTTAAAAAAATATTCGGTAGCACCGAACAGCCTGTGATCCGCATAGTTCGTGGCTATTACGCCGGCTAACAAAATTATACCGATTGTAATAATAATCCCCAGGCCATAAATTGTAAAGCCCAATAACTCTTCTATGGGGCTTCTGAATATACTATCAACCTTATTCAACATCCACAGTACGGAATACACCGTAATTATCAGGGGAATCATCACCAGTAATCCTGTTAAGAAAATTTTTCTGATTTCTTTGAACATTTTTCTCACCCGCATTTTTTATCAACTGAATACCTGAAAAAGAATAATTGTTATTAATATACCCAGAATTGCACCTACGATTACTTCAAAAAAACTGTGTATCTCTGCTTCAATTCTACTTTGACAGACTAATAACGCCATAAATACGGATAAAACAGCTATAAACATATTTTCTGATATAAATGTAATTGCAGTTGCCAGAGAAAACCCGACAGCTGCATGTCCACTCGGCATCCCGCCTTGTAAAAATGTTCCAATGTCAAAGTGTGACTTTATCACAATTACTATAAGAATAACAGTAAACAGAGCAATGAAAGTTATATGCAACGGTGATTGTCTTATGTGATATAAAACCTGCAATGTGTAGTGGTTTATTCTATGAAAAAAAATTAAATATGCAACAACTACAGAATTAATTGATGCAATCAATACCGCACCTGCTGCAACGTTTTTAGCGGTTTTAGCAAAAACATGATATTTGTCCGTAATTAAATCAATATTGGCTTCGATTGCAGTGTTTATCATCTCCGCTATTATTACTATAGAAATTGTGAGGAATAATATAAGCACTTCCATTCTGGTTAAATCAAAAAATAGACTTGCAACCAACACAGCTATGGCTACAAAAAAATGTATTCTCATATTTCTTTGTGTTTTTAACACATGTATAATTCCCTCAAATGCATAATTTAAACTATCAATCAACTTTTTAGCCTTCATTGTATATTACCCCATTATTTCTCGATTAAATCTAAAAACGAAAGAACCGATTTTTCCCTGGCTTGCATATCCCCCGATATCTCTTCTGTTTCATGATCATATCCCATCAAATGAAACATACCATGAACCAATAGAGACACCACCTCTATTTCAAAAGAATGATTGTATTCTTTCGCCTGTGATGCTGCTCTATCTGTAGATATAACTATATCCCCCAGGGGCTTTTTCTCTATATCTATGGTTTCTACATCCAGGTCCCCTCCTACCAGAGAAAAAGATAAAACATCTGTCGGGTGATTTTTCCCCCTATATATCCTGTTTAACTCTTTAATTTCATCATCATTAACTAAAGACAAGCTCACCTCATAATTCGGATCCCAGTCTTCATAAATCAAACATGTTAAAACCGCTTTTTCCAACAACTGAACCAATTTTTCCTCAATTTCATACTTAGATTGCCTATTGCTGATCAATAATACCATCAGACTTATCCCCACCTTCTTTTTGAACATCCAAATCCGGATATTCAATTCTTTCGTGAAAAATACTCAATACCACCTTCAAGAAGGATTCTTTAATTTTACTCAGTTCCTTTAAAGTAATGTTACACTCATCTAATTGTCCATCTTCTAATTTATCCTGAATTATTTTTTCTATCAATTCTTCTATTTTTTCCTGAGTCGGCAAAGTTAAGCTTCTGACGGCCGCCTCCACCGAGTCGGCCAACATCACGATAGCTGTTTCCTTTGTTTGGGGTTTTGGCCCTTCATACCTGTAATCCTTTTCACTTATATTGTCACTGTCCGCTTCAACCTTGGCCTTAAAATAAAAATAGGCCACAAGAGTAGTTCCATGATGCTGTTCAATAAAATCCCGTATTTCAATCGGTAATTTATACTTTTTGGCCAGTGCCAAACCATCTTTAACATGATCCCTGATTATCACACTACTTAAACGGGGATTCAGTTTATCATGAGGGTTGTCCGCTGTTAATTGATTTTCTTTGAAATAATAAGGCCTTTTTGTTTTTCCGATATCATGATAAAAGGCGCCTGCCCTGGCCAACAATGGGTTTGCACCTAAAGCATCCGCTGCAGACTCACTCAGGTTCCCCACTATGATGCTATGATGATATGTGCCGGGGGCCTCTATCAACAATTTCTTTAATATCGGCTGGTTTGGATTCGATAACTCCAACAATTTTAACGGGGTTACTATATTGAATATAGACTCCCATGCCGGCAGCGATCCCACCGTTAATACCGAACAAAATAGACCGTTTAATAGACCATAGAAGCCGGACATCAGAGTTCCCATTACCTCGCTACTGTTTATAAATCCGATACCCACAATTGTTATCATATTAACTACACTTATGACAAGCCCGGAAACAAAAATATTTGATCTCTGCTGTGTATTTACCACGCTAAAGGCACCTACAGTTCCTCCGGCTAATGCCATAGCTATAAAAACAACGTTGTTACCGGTAATAATGCTGATTAGTATAGTTAAGCATAAATTAATGAGCAAGGCCAACCTGGATTCAAGTAAAATTGAAAGAAGCATAGAAGAAGTGGCTATAGGAATCAGATATATGGAAATTCCCCGAACCAGTCCGGAAATTATCAGTGTAGAGATAAATATAACGTAAATCATCACAAGTTTCTTGGGTTCCGATAATAACTCCCTGTTAAACACAGCAATATAAGCAATTATGAGAAGTTCAACTATCAAAACCACGGCGGCAATACCTATATGCAAGACAAAATCAAATTTACTTTCATCGGTCAAAATTCCCAACTCACGCAACAGTTCCAACTTATTACTTGTGATAACCTCCCCTTCTCTAATTATATTGTCACCTTTACGTATTACTATTTTATCTATGTTATCCCTTGCCAATTCTATTTTTCTATTAGTAGCATCTTCATCCAAAAACTGGTTCGGTCGAATTGTAGCGTATATTACGGAAACTGCCAATTCCTTTAGGTTATCATCAAATTCATCCAAATCGGTTATATATTCTTTAATACTGTTTTTTTGTTTCTGGAGGTCTTCAACCTTGATCCCCGTATTTATATTCTGCGCTACTATTTCATTTATATAACTCTCCAGATATTCTAATCTTTCCATGGGGGCTGTTATAGCCGTTTCCGCGTTGGCTGCTTCCATACTCAAATCATTTTCCGATGTGAGCCGTGCTATTTTTTCCGTCTTATCCAATTCTTCATCATTACGGAGTTTGTATACCAATAAAAAAAACTTTTCTATATCTTTTTTAATTTCCACATGAGCACCGGGATTTAACCTATAAATAGGTTCCACCGCATTTGCAGCTTTTTGTCTTTCGTATTCCGTACTGGCCTTATCTTCTACATCCTTCGGGGCCGGTATATCTTCCGGAGCTTTTTGGCCTATTGTCAAATCAAATTTTTCCGGTTTTAAATTTATTAATAATATAGAAAATGAGCTGATAAAAAATAACAGGGCTATAAGAAAACCCCTGATTGACTTCCTCCGGAAATACTTTTTTACAAGGTTACTCATAGCACTCCTCCCTTGGTGAGCATCACTTGGCATATATGCTATATTTGTTCCTGCATTCTAATTTTCTCTCTGTTATCATATCTTTCATAGGCATTGACAATTTTTTGCACCAATCGATGCCTTACAACATCTTTACCTGTTAAATATGCAAATCCTATTCCATCTATATCTTTTAATACCTTTTCAACATGTTTTAAACCCGAGTATTTGCCTCTTGGCAGGTCGATCTGGGTAATATCTCCGGTTACTATGGCTTTTGAACCCAAACCTATTCGTGTTAAAAACATTTTCATCTGTTCTCTGGTTGTATTTTGGGCTTCATCCAAAATAATAAATGAATTGTTCAACGTCCGTCCCCTCATGTAAGCCAAAGGGGCTACCTCTATCATACCTCTTTCGGTGTACCTTTGGAATCTTTCCGACCCGAGGATATCAAAAAGAGCATCGTACAATGGTCTCAGGTAGGGGTCTACCTTGTCCTTTAGATCTCCGGGTAAAAAACCCAGACTTTCACCGGCCTCCACGGCGGGTCTTGTCAAAATAATTTTATTTATCTCCTCATTTCTCAAAGCCTTTACCGCCATAGTAACTGCCAAATAAGTTTTCCCGGTACCTGCAGGACCTATACAAAATGTTAAATCCTTGGACCTGACTTGTTCGATATATCTTCTTTGTCCAAGGGTTTTGGGTTTGATAGGCTTGTTTTTATCAGTTACAAATATTATGTCCCCGGCCAGTGACTGTATTTGTTCCTGTTCTCCTTCCAGCAACAACTCCATAACATAAGTTATATTTTGTGCCGTAAGATTTTCATTTTTCCTGACCAGACCCATCAATTGTTCTATTAATTTTTCACCCAATAAAACATTTTTTTCATCTCCTATAATTAAGATGTCTCCATTTCTTTGTACTATATCTATATTCAGATATTGATTAATCACTCTCAAATTTTCATCGAAGCTGCCAAATAATTGTCTGATAAAACCCTGTTCCTTAACCTCTATCCTTTTTTTAAATTCGTTTTCCAATAATTAGTCCTCCCCAGTCTGTAAAATTCTCTTTACCGCAATGTTTTCCAATGCTTCTACTATAACTTTACCATATAATACCCCATCTTTGGTATTGAAATCAATTTGTGTATTTAAAATTTCAGCTTCTGAGGGCATTTTCTCTAAAATGCTGTCTAATGCATTTTTGTGAATATAGTTTTTAGCCCTCACCTCATCTATTATCGTTTCAATCTCATTGACTTCGTGATATTCTTCTATTACTAATTCGACAGGAAATTTTATTTTCCTCCATTCTAAAAACTTCCTGGTTTTTTTTTCGACAACATAAGACTCATATGGAATTTCACCCTTGTTAAGGGAGATTTCCAGCCCTCCAAGGTTAAAGGTTTTCCTCACAAGTTTTTCTCCAGTTTTTTTCTTTTTAATTTCAGTTAAATTTTTTTCTCCGACTGCTTCATAATAGGTTTTAGCATATATTTCCCCATAGGCATGAACCGGTATACTATCCCCAATCTGATCATCCTCAATCATATCAATCTGACCCAACTGGTCCAATAAAACTATTCCACTGATCAGTATATCACCTTTTTTAACTATATCACCTTCCTTAACTACAGTATATCCATTTCTGGTTATTATTTTTTCTATCACTCCGCTTTTTTTAGCAACCACATCACAGGGAACATCCTTATCTATTTCATCGGGGGGTAATATTTTCTCAACCACTTCTATCCTGGCCCTAATTCCCTCTATTTCTATTCCAACCCAAGCCAACTGCTCTATCTCCAGGAGCATCTGATTTTCCAGATTTCGTAAATTAATAAAATATTTATTTGTACCCGGTTTAAGTCCAAGGGTGTTTAATCGGGACATTATTTCAGCTTTTTCCACATTTTCATTACCTGTTATCTCAATGGAAAATATAAAAGTTGATGCAAAAACCAATAACAGGAAACAAAAAAATGCTCCTATTATAAGCATTTTTCTTCTTTTTAATTTATGTATCCAAAACGGATAGCCGCGTTTTTTACATATTAATATTTTACAATCCAACCTTTTGGAAATATCCTTGAGTTCTCTAAATCCCTTTATACCTATTTTTGCCTCCAAGGTTATGTTATCAATTCTTTTTACATCCCATAAATAAATATTTCTTGCTGTACACATATTTATGAATCTTTCCAATGTCAACCCCTCAATATTTATAACTACATAACCCCTCATATAATTCCATAACTTTAATACTAACAATGTATCACCCCTCAATCAATAAAATCTACCTGATTGATCTCACCTACAATAATAATCTCCTCCAAAACAATATTTTTTAATATTAAATTCTTCCCCGTAATACACAATGTCCCATTTTTGGTATTTATCCGCACCTTGTTATCCGTAAATTCTATGATACCCTTGTGATTTTCTATATAAACTTGGAGGTTGCCAACCATTATAATTTTGGGTAAATCCAGTACAATATCCTTTGGTAACTCTAACATTTCCGCTATACTTCTCTTTACCCCATTACTCTTTCCCATCTGACATACCTCCCATATATTAAATTTTTATGCTTATAATAGTTTCAATAGACCTATTTTGTATGCAAAAAAAAGGTAAGGGCACCCTTACCTTTTTAAACTCTTTGGTTTTTGTAAAATCTCAGACATTATGATTCCTTTTATAACAGATTTTTTATCAAAGCTGATATATGTTTCGCTTTTGCCTATTTCACCCTCATATACACCGCCTGCAACCTTTTTGACATCCTTTTCCAAAACCTTTTTTGGAGGAGGCGTTTTTTGCTTTGTTTTAGCAATATCCCCTCTTCCAACATCCTCCTCTACATAAGGATCGGCTTGCTTCTTTTCGACCTTCTCAAACGTTCTGTCGAATTCCATTTTTATTTCTTCAAACAATTCTCCAAATTCACCGGAAAAACCTCTTTTTTTGTTTCGGCCAGTACCGGGGACTTTTTTAGCAGGTCGGGATTCCGGGGATGCAGGCACATCAGTATCTGTTGCAGACCCGGACGGTATTCTATCCTTACTAAACAGATAGCTTATAAGGGCGATGACAACAAAACTCAATATGGCTATAAAATCCATATAATCACTTCCTTTGTCGGTAATACTAATCTATTACTTTGTCAAATCCTTTTCTTCCCTTTTGTTGCCGTCTTCATCGAGTTTAGCAATAGATTCCCTCATATCCGTATCCGCTAATATATTTTGTAATTTATAATAATCCATTACTCCAATTTTACCTTCCCGCAGCGCAGTTGCCATAGCTTTTGGCACCTCCGCCTCCGCTTCTACTACCCTGGCCTTCATTTCTTCTACCGCCGCCTTCATCTCTTGTGCCCTGGCCACGGCCATAGCCCTTCTTTCCTCCGCTTTGGCCTGTGCAATTCTCTTATCCGCCTCCGCCTGGTCGGTCTGCAATTCCGCGCCGATATTTCTACCGACGTCTATATCCGCAATGTCAATTGATAAAATTTCAAAGGCGGTACCCGCATCTAACCCTTTTTCTAAAACTGTTCTGGAAATTGAGTCCGGATTTTCCAAAACATCTTTGTGGGAACCTGAGGAACCTACTGTGGTGACTATACCTTCACCAACCCTGGCTATAATTGTTTCTTCCCCGGCACCCCCGACAAGTCTTTCTATATTTGCCCTTACGGTTACTCTGGCTTTTACCATTACTTCTATGCCGTCCTTGGCAACAGCTGATATCTTCGGCGTTTCAATTACTTTTGGATTGACACTTACCTGAACGGCCTCCAATACGTTTCTGCCCGCTAAATCAATGGCAGCAGCCCTTTCAAATTCAAGATTAATTTCCGCCCTTTGTGCTGCAATCAGAGCATTCACTACGCTATTCACATTTCCACCTGCTAAATAATGACCCTCAAGGTTGTCTATGTCCAGATCCAGACCTGCTTTAGTTGCCTTGATTAATGGATTAACTATACGGCCCGGCTGCACTCTCCTAAATCTCATTCCCACTAAAGTAAATATGCCGATTTTGACCCCGGAAAAGAAAGCTGTAATCCACAATCCCACCGGTATAAAACTTAGGATAACAGATAACACAATGAATATTATTGATATTGCAATTATTAAAGCAATTAATTGTGGCATAAAACCCCTCCTATTAAATTTTTCTCACCACTATCTTTATACCCTCTATTCTATTAACCTTCACCAATTCCTTTTTTTCTATAAATTGTCCTTCGGAAACCACGTCTAACAATTGTCCGTCTATAGATATTGTTCCTGACGGTCTAAGCGGTGTAACCACTATGCCGGTTTGACCTATATATTGTTCATGATCATCAAATGAGGTGAACCCTTTGTCCTTGTCCAGTTTGGTTTCCAGTATAATCCGACTGAAAT
>CAYOQX010000014.1:0-11738 GCA_964406195.1 uncultured Alkaliphilus sp.
TTATTCCAAGTATATTTGTTATCCACATGTATGTTTTTAATTTTAGACACTATAACATGGTACCACTTATAATTATAATTGTCAACAAATAATAGGAATTATTTTCTGCATTGTCATATCCTATGCCCCATTTTCCCTTCTCAGTGCCGTTATGCCTGTACGATGGCATTCTAAAATACCGCAAGGCCTCAGTATTTCTATAAATGCATCCGCCTTTTCGTTACTCCCCGTGAGCTCCAGCACCAGGCTCTCTTTCCTTACATCCACTATGTTCGCTTTGAATATACCTGCTATACCTATTATATCGGATCTGGTTTCAATATCAGCCTTTACCTTTATGAGCAGTAATTCCCTGCAAACCGAATCCTCTTTTTTTAATTCCATTACTTTTATTACATCCACCAATTTATCCAGTTGTTTTTTTATTTGTTCAACATCCTTTTCTCCCCTTCTCAGAGTTATAGTCATCCTCGAAACATGGGGATCTTCCGTTTCTCCTACGGATAAACTGTCAATATTATATCCCCTTCTCGTAAATAACCCTGAGACCTTACTCAAAACCCCTGCATGGTTTTCTACTAATATGGATAATACATGTCTGCCCATTAATATACACCCCTTTCATTTAAAAGTTTTGTTATTCCTTATATATGTTTTTTCATCATATCAGAAAAAATATCACTTTTAAAGTATAACCCTAAGATATGACAGTTTATAATTTTCCCGCCCTTGCCGTTCTGTCATCCCCGCTTTTGCTGTTTTGCTATTTGTACCCCGGTCAGTCTATTATTCTAACCCCTCTATCTATATCAAACAGATATAAATACGTTTCTTTTACATTTTTTTCCGTGATTCGTTCCAGAGCCTCTTTGTATAGCTGCAATTGTATCTCATACCTTGCCACTATATTGGAAATGTCCCCGTTAAATACAATATCGCTCTTGTAATCTACCAGCACCAGCCCGTCATCTTCCTCAAAATAGCAATCTATAATGCCCTGTACCAATAATTTTTCATCCGTACCCTCACATAAACCGTCGATTACATGGCCTGCGGATTTTTCAATGACAAAGGGAGACTCCCTGCATACTTTATCTGATTTGAGCATCCTTTTACCTATTTCACTGTTAAAATAGTTCAATATTTTTTCTATATCCACCGCCTTGGATTCCTCTTTCGTAATCAGCTCTTTGGCAACCATAAAATCTATCTGTTCGCTTATTTCCTCCCTGCTGTGAACATCGTTTAAATCCAGATATTGCAGGACAAAATGTATAATGGTACCCCTTTCAGCCGCTGTAAAAGCCTTTTTACCTTCCATAAATTTAGGAGATTTAACCAGGGTCGGTATTTGGTGAACAATAAAATCCATCTCCTGAACAGACAGTTTTCTAATATCCGTAACGGACAATTTGGAAGGTATAAGTGTTGCATCTTTATGGTCATATTCCCAATTTAACCTGTTATAAATTTTTTCTTTGTATTCGGTATAATCATTGGGCGGAAAATACTCCCTGTCAAAATCCATAAGTTTTTCTTTATATTCTTCCCCTTTCAGCAGTTTTTCCTGCTTTTCGAGTATTATGGTTTCCCTTCCTAAGATATTTACTGTCCATTTAGAGTCCTCTTCCTCATATTTGGATTCATCAAATTCAATATCGGCTAAATCTCTCAGCACTTCCCCATCAGGATGTTTTATAAGTGCGGGGCCTATCCAATCCATGTAATTTCTTCCGTTCATCAGCGAGTGAACATTGTCTGTTCCGTCCCACTTTTTTGCCAGTCTTCCTATATCCTTCAGAGAACCCACAACAATCAATCTATCCTCGGGTCTGGTAAAAGCCACATACAAGATCCTCATTTCTTCTGATAGATTTTCCATTTTAATTTGATCCCTCATTGCAATTTTTGCAATGGTATCCCTATAGGTTCTCAAATCCGGATCAGCAAATTTTGGCCCCAGTCCTAAATCCTTGTGCAATAACAAGTCGGCATTTGTATCCCTGAGATTGAAATTTTTGCCCATACCCGCCGCTATCACCACAGGGAATTCCAGTCCCTTACTTTTATGAACACTCATTATCCTGACCACGTTATCATTTTCACCAAGTATTTTTGCCGCACCCATATCCCCTTTACCGCCTTTTAACTTTTCAATGAATTTTATAAAATTAAACAAACCTTTGATGGTTGTCTTTTCAAACTGGCCGGCACGATCAAACAAAATTCTGAGATTAGCCTGGCGTTGAAAGCCTCCGGGCATGGCCCCTACGTAATAATAATAACCTGTGTCCATAAAAAGTTTCCAAATAAATTGATCTATTTTAATATATCTGGCCTCATCGCTCCATTCATTGAGTTTTTCAATAAAGGCAACAAGTTTATCTTTTAATTTATCATCATTATCATTTATATATTTCTCCACAGCTTCATAGTATGTGCCGCTTTTATCATGTATCCTTATATCTATCAGTTCCTCAATGGTAAAACCCCCGATGGGAGAACGCATAACACTGAGCAATGGAATGTCCTGCCTTTTGTTGTCAATCACTCTGAGAAGATTTAAGAACATACTTACCTCTATGGCTTCAAAATATCCAGTGCCGGCATCCGCATAAGCAGGTATACCCTCCTCTACGAATACCTCTAAAAAATTCTGTGCCCAAGTTTGTGTTGTTCTGAGCAGCACTACAATATCCCTGTATTCCAAATTTCTATGCTTTTTAAGTTTTGTATCATAAATTCTCTCATTCAGCAGTTGTTTAATTCTTCCGGCTACAATTCGGGCCTCTACTTCTATATCGGCCAATTCCTGCAGTTCATCCTCCGTATCGTCCTCTATCTCTTTTTCTATCAGATTGACCTCTATAGACGGGTTGTCAATAGGTTCAAAGTCGGCACCCTGATAGAGTGCTACCTTATCATCATAATCTATTTCACCCAATTCCTTTGACATAATATTTTTGAATATATAATTGACACCGTTTAAAATTTCACCCCTGCTTCTGAAGTTTTTAAACAGGTCTATGCGTCTGTCAATATCATCCTCCGTATCCCCGAAAGTTTCATACTTTTCTATAAACAGTGTCGGGTCCGCTAAACGGAAGCGGTAAATACTCTGTTTAATGTCACCTACCATAAACAGATTGTCTTTTCGCTTAATAGATTGAATAAGGGTTTCCTGTACTATATTGCTGTCCTGGTATTCATCTATAAAAATATATTCAAACCTCTCTCTGTACTCTTGGGCTACCGGTTTGTCATCCAAAATTTCAAGGGCATAATGTTCCAAATCATCAAAATCCACAATACCCCTATCAGCCTTTTTTATCCCATATATTTCCGTAAACCTTATAACCAGTTTATATAAATAATTCATGAGAGGATATAGTTTATTTAAATCTTCTGCATATTCTTCAAAGCCGGTATCAAAAATATTTCTTCTTATATCCTGAGTAACATCCTTTGCCGTGTTTCTCAAATCTTTACACTGTTCCCTCAGTTCGGGGTTACCCTCCCTGCAGGGTCTGAGCCGTATATGTTTAATACTGTTCAGTTTTTCATAAAAGGATTTTGTGGATGAGTGCAGACTGTCATACAATTCGGTTATTTGGGACAAATCTGAAAGTATAGCTTCCTCATAAACATCGGGCCCGTCGGGCTGTTTGGCTATAGCTAATGCATTATGCAAGAAATCTACGGCACCCTTTAACCTGATCCCGATTCTGTTTTTGATTGTTTTGACCCAATTGCTGTCGTCAAGATCTTCTGCTGAAAGGTTAAATTCCTCCACCTTTTCCTTCAGCCACTCTTTCGGATAAGGTTGGCTCTGTATAAAACTGTGTACCCTTAAAACCAAGTCCTGCAACGGTCCGTCATCCCTTGTTCCCCCGAATGTCTCTACTAATTGAAAAAACAGATCATCAGCTTTTTCATACTTTTCTTCAAATAATTCCTCTAAAGCCTCCAGTTTTAAAATACTTGTTTCGGTTACATCACCTATTCTAAAACCCGGGTCCACATCAATGATATGAAAATGTCTTCTCACTATATCCATGCAAAAAGAATGCATGGTTGTTATAGATGCCCTGTTGAGCAGGTTTATCTGTCTTCTCAAATACCTTTCGTCGTCGGTTCTTTTATCCATCTCTTTCATTATTGCCGCTGATATTCTCTCACGCATCTCACCTGCAGCCGCATTGGTAAATGTTACTATTAAAAGCCTGTCTATATCTATTTTATCCTTCAATATGATTTGGATAATCCGTTCAACAAGTACAGCGGTTTTGCCCGAACCCGCCGCGGCGGATACCAAAAGGTTACTCCCTCTGGAATTTATGGCTTCCTGCTGTTCCTTAGTCCAATTCATCACTATACCTCCCAACGTGTGACATGGAAATTCTTCTTCCGATATGATTCATATTGTAGGGAACACCCTATTTTCCCGCCCCCGCTATATTGTAGGGGACATTTCGTTTTTTTGTCTCCATCATATCCTTTATTGTATTGCTACGATTATATCACATACGAAATCGGTCCTTTGACAAAATAATTCCAAAATCTTGTCGGATTTTGGAATTATTATTGTAAAACTATTTTTATTTTTATATGTAAACCCATGTCTTTTATATGTAAACTCATGTCTTTTTGAATGTTATGAATATATTATTCCTTTATGTTTTTCTGAGGATATAGACTGTTGTCTCATAATTTTGCCCTTATTAATGTTTAAATGCAAGATATATGTATATAGCACCTATAGCAATATAAAGTTGATACCAATGCGTAAAATAAAAAAGTATATAGGCCAATCCCAGTAGTAAATAAGGTATACTTATTTTTTCAAGGTCCATTTAATATTCACCTCCTACTTGGTTTTATTATTTATTATTTATTATTTAATTATCTCATTTTTTATACCTCCTTGCAAGTAATCCGACGCCATATTTACCCCGGAGGACAAAATCTTGGAAAACAAAGAGATGTTTTGTCCCTAATGTTCAGCAATATTCTTTGTTATTTTATCTCTGATGTTCAGCAACATTCCTTGTTATATCGTTGATCTTATTATATTATTCATTAAAAAGGGGTATATTTTGAGTTAAGTCCGAGATTTCGGACCCTTAGAAAAGATATATCAGGGTTTTAAGATGGAATTATAATAATACACAGATGAAAGAGGTAGATTATTTTGGTTTCGCTGGATAATGCATTAGTCAAGGATCTTTTACTTCTTCCGAAACAATCTAAAATTATGATTATCGGTGAGCCCGATACCGGGAAGAGTACTATAACCGCAATGCTGGCACGTTGGTTCCAAAATCAATCACAAAATATCGCCGTTGTCGATTCCGACATAGGGCAGTCGGATATAGGACCTCCCGGGTTTGTTTCTTACGGAATCATGAAACAGGATACAAAAACCCTTCAATCGATTAGGGACAGCGGTTCATATATGGTCGGAAAAACATCCCCTTACGGGCGGGGACTGTCTTTGGTAACAGGCACCCGAGTCTGTGTTCAGGCTGCCCGGCGCCGGGAAACCGGTGCAACACTTATTGACACATGTGGACTTGTAAGTCCTCCAAAAGGGGTACAACTTAAATGTGCCAAGGCTCAGGCCGTAAAACCCGACCTTATATTGGCACTGCATACACCCGGGCTTATCCCGCTCGTTAACAGCCTGAAATCTCTCGGGTTTAATGTTCGCAATTTTTTACCCTCAAAACATGTCCAAGCCAAATCCGCCGATGAACGCATGAAAAATAGAGTATCCTGTTGGAATAGATATATCGGAGATAACCCTTCACTCCTGAATGTCTATCATTCCAATGTAATGATCCGCCGATGGTGGGACGAAGGCCGATATGTAGACATTGATCAAATACCCGACGGTACCGTAGTCGGGCTGCACGACTCTGAAACATCAGGTTTTCAGATTCCCGGTATATGGACCGTATTGGAAGGAGATCCTTTTATCCTGACACCGTTAGCGGAGGATTATAAGTTAGACACTGTATGGGTAACTGCATATAAATTGGGACTTAAGAAAAACACAGTGGTTTCCGCGTGAATTCGGAGAATGTTTTTTATTGATGATACAAACAGATCAAGGTCCAACCGAAACACAACGGTTTCAGTTGGACCCCGGAGTAATATTCTTCTATTCGAATTTACAAACCTATTCGGATTCGTAAACAAGTTTATGATCATTTCCTTGAACCGAGAATATTTTTTCTATTTCATCATCAATCAAATTTTTCATACTGTCGCTGTCTTCAACTCCAACTTTAGCACTGATGCTGCAATTGGAACTCAAACTTCTGGGTACGGGCATCAGTTCGCATTGGATACTGCCTTTTTTGCATTTTCGTTCGAATTTCATAGCACCTGAAATTGTAAAAAATAAAACTATATATTCCATGTTTATCTCCTAGCTTCTATTATAAATACGTCCCCGTCTTCTTTAACTGATATAGAATATCCCGAGTGTTTTAAAAATCTTTCAACATTTCCCTTTGCAGTATTGTTGTCTACTATTATATCCGCTCCTTCGGGATTTTTATCCAAAGCATCTTTGGTCATCAATACCGGCTGTGGACAGCCCATACCGCATGTATCTACTGTATTCATAATACAACCCCCTTCCCTGTTATATGATTTTTCGATTAAGTTAATATATCTATGCCTGCCAACCTCCGCTTCGGCTCAGGCTGTCCGAATCCGTATGTGAACGTTTTCCGACTAAACCTTCCGAATTAACATAGGAAATAATCCCTAGAAATATAAGGCATGCAATCACAGCTATTCTTCCGTTTGGAGTTGTACCTTCCGCACTTGATGCTAACCCGAAATTATGAGATATGGCAGCCCCGACAATCATCCCCATTACGGCAACAGCGGAATCCGTATTTCCTTCTCCCGCTAAAATAAGCTGCCTGAGAGGACAACCGCCCAGTAAAACCGAACCCCATCCCACCAGCACCATGCCGAGGAAATTCCATAAGCCGTCGGTATGTGCCACAGGTTGGTTCTCAAATCCTAAATTAAAATATCCGAAAGCATAGTTCGTAATAAAACTGAACACTATTATTGAAATAAATCCAAGCAGAAGATGATTATCCCTGAATAGTATCATGTCCCTGGTGCCTCCAACCAAACACAGTCTGGTTCTCTGAGCCAACATCCCCGCCACCAAACCTACAACCAGCGATACTATTATAGGTGCGGCCATAGATCCGGGACCCTCCTGGCTGAAAAATATAAAGGTCGGAGCAACCAACAGCATTACAAAGAAACCTACATTTACGGCAGGAAAAACATATCCTTCAATTCTGGACATTTTATAATTTCTTTTTAAACTGAATTCTTTGTTCAGGAATTGAACACCTATAAATATTCCAAGTATAAATCCAATTATTCCAAATATGGCGTTCAGATCTCCTCCGCCCAACCGTAGTACCATCCTCAAAGGACATCCGAGAAATACCAACGCCCCCACCATTACAATTGCTCCCAGTACAAATCTTGTAAAGGATGAGGAGCCGCCCCTTGATTCAAATTCTTTGTTTTTAAGGGATATTAAGAAAGCTCCCAATACAATCCCTATAACCTCGGGCCTTATATACTGAACAACTGCAGCTCTGTGCAGTCCTATTCCCCCTGCAATATCTCTCAGAAAGCAGGCTATACAAAGACCCATGTTTGCAGGATTTCCAAGGTGCACAAGTAGTACGGATACCACTCCTACCAGTCCGCCTGCAAAAATAATTCCTTTTTTCCCCTCCATTATATATTCCCCCTTGATTTAACTCATTGTGTCGATATGTACTCAGACGCTTATGTAAAGGAAGGCTGATCGACACAACAAGTCAATTTATATTCACTAATAGTTTAACAATGCGAATATTAAAAGTAAAATAGCTTATATTGATAGCATCGGGTAACCTAATAGTAAAAATCAATCCTTATTGTATAAGGGTTTTTTGAAGTTTATAATGGTTCTATAGTTATTAATCAGAACAATTTAACAATTGGCGCTGAACATTATTTCAAGGAGGCAATATTATGAAATACGTATACTTAGATAACGGGGCAACCTCATATCCCAAGGCTCCCGGGGTAGCGGAGAGTATGTCGGACTATATATTAAATGTAGGGACCAATGTAGGCCGCGGGGCTTATGATTCATCCTACGAAGCCGAAAATATAATATACGATACCCGCGAACTTATATGTGAACTATTTAATTTTGATAAACCTGAAAATGTTGTGTTTACAAAAAATGTAACGGAAAGTATGAATGTTTTGATAAAGGGGCTATTAAAAGAAGGGGACCATGTTGTAGTATCATCAATGGAACATAATGCGGTTATGAGGCCCCTGAATTCTTTTGGAGATAAAATTGAATATACCAAAGCCCAATGTAATGAATCCGGGGAATTGGAAATTGAAAATCTGATCAATTCAATCAGACCAAATACCGGGGCTGTAATAATGACCCATGCTTCCAATGTATGCGGTACTATTTTGGATTTAGAGAAAACAGGAGAAATATGTAAGAAAAATGATATATTATTTATGATAGACAGTGCACAAACGGCAGGATTTTTGGATATGGATTTTCAAAAATTAGGAGCGGATGCAATAGGTTTTACCGGCCACAAAAGCCTTTTAGGTCCTCAGGGAATAGGCGGACTTGTAATCAATGACAGGGTTGTGGACAAAATGGATACCCTTATAGAAGGAGGAACGGGAAGTCTGTCCGATTCTGAAGTACAACCGGATTATATGCCGGACAAATTTGAATCGGGAACCTTAAATATCCCGGGCATCTATGGATTAAATGCGGCACTGAAGTATCTGCAGGACTACGGTATAAAAAATATCAGAGAAGAAGAAATCTACCTTCTCGATAGGTTTCTTAAGGACTTATACAATATAAAGAATATCAGACCGGTTGGTAAAAAAACATCTGATAACAGGACCGGAATAGTATCTATAGACTTTATTAACGATGATAACGGGCTCGTTGCCCATGAACTCAGTAAAACCTACGGAATCATGACCAGAAGCGGTATGCATTGTGCCCCTTCGGCTCATCAAACCCTGGGTACTTTCCCAAAAGGTACGGTAAGATTTTCTCTGAACCATTTTAATACCTTGGAAGAAATAGAATACGCAATTGATTGCATAAATAAAATAGTCAAGTAGAACACCTGTGCATATTTTGGTTAATGTATGGTCAAAGGGGAATAATAAAAAACAAATTCGGCGTTCCAATCATAGGAAAGGTGATATTTGATGACGGAAATAGAAAAAATGATAGATTTTCTGGAAACGGATATACTCAGTTTTGTTTTTTCCCCTACAGGATTAAAGTACCTGTCGCTAAAAACCAGGCCCGAACTCAGGTTCATAGACCTGGGGGCTATCAATATGGGACAGGCACAAAATTCTACCGAAAAACTGATTATCGACGAAACACTTAACTTTTTGAAAACAGGCAAACATGCAATGCCCCTCGACCTGACCGATCTTACGGAATTCCAACAAAGTGTTTTCGAAAAGGTCAGCAGCATAGAACCCGGGCGCGTTATTACTTATGGAGGGATTGCGGAAATGCTCGGAAAACCCGGGGCGGCTCAGGCGGTTGGCAGTGCTGTTGCCAAAAATCCGGTTTCTTATTTCATTCCGACTCATAGGGTACTGCCCAAAAGAGGTTTTGGAATATGCAGAAGCGGCGCGGGTTTTCTGAGAGAAAAGCTTTTGGAGCATGAAGGACATGACGTATCTAAATTGCGCGGGAATTATGTCTGCACAAGAAAAAAATGTGTTCTTGAGTAAAAAACGCTGCTGAAAATTTCCGCCCCTTTAACTTGTAATGCTTATTTTTCCGGATTAACAAATGCGGGACCAAAATCATATTCCAAAAAATATATATCAACAAAACTATATTTTCCGAAAATTAATTGTGAAATTATATTTAGTGCCGTAAAATCTATCAAGTACAAATCCGTGGGTGCAGAACAGGACCTTGATTTCATCAACCGACATTTTATCCGCATCCCCAAATTGTTCGGATATTGATAGGATCCCTTCGGGACGCAGCAGCCTGAAAAATTCCTGTGCATACTCTTTTTTGTTTTCAATCTCACCTAATACGGTGACCATGTATATAACATCAAATTTATTATTTTCAAACGGAAAATCGAATCCGTTGCATAAATGCAATTCAACATTATGGATTTCCCTGTCGGCCAGTCTCTTTTGTGCGTAATCCAGCATTTCTTGTTGAATATCAGACAATATCAATTTCCCACGAGGAATGGCCTCGGCAACTTTAGAACTGAAATACCCGGGACCCGGGCCTATTTATAGTCTTCTTCCAGTTCAAGGCGTTTAATAAGTTTCCGGGGAGAAAGAAAGATGTTTCTCAACGGAATAAGCAGAGTAAATGCAAGTTGATGCGGAAAAACACCTTTCTTTACAGTCCTGTTAAAAATGTTCAAAAATTTTTTTCTCATTCCTACCCCCTATCGAAATTTACCGCCCTAACTGTATTTGACCGCAAAATCCATTTCACCGTCCACTAACGGTATTTCATCTATCCGCACATGGGCAACCCTCGCCCTTTTTAATGATTTCATGTGAGACACCAGAAAAGAAATATTATCTCTCTCGCCTTGTACCTCCAGTTCAACTTTGCCGTTATCCTTGTTCCTGACCCAACCTGTTAAGTTCAGTTCTCCCGCCAATATGTATGTTTCGTACCTGAAACCCACCCTCTGAACCTTTCCCGAAAACATTATTTTTTTTCTGACAACAGAAGGCGACCCAAAATTATCTAACATCAAATTTAAAATCCCTCCGATATAGCTTATTTTTAAAAATTAATATTGTATACGGTCGTTTTTTTCCCTATATTTACCTGCGCATTGAATTTGTACTATTATTATAGCATATCTCCTGTTATAGTATTAAAAGACCGATACAATATTATTAGATACCGGATCCCTGCACCGATGTTGCGGTTTCCCCTGAAAATATTCGGCCCCTGTTTAAGATTTAAATGTCTGGTGTAAAAATTCATCCGGGTGTATAATTATATGATGTTGTCTGGTAACTTGACCTGAGAGGGAGGAGTGTAAAATGAAAATCGGATTGATAAGTGATATACACGGAAACCTGGAAGCATTGGAAACGGCTCTTGAATACCTGATCGAAAAACGAAAAGTAGATAAAATTGTAGTCCTCGGAGATATAGTAGGATATATGTCAAACCCGAATGAGTGTGTCCAACTTACAAAAAATTATGACTGTATACAGGGCAATCACGACTATACTGTAGCCTGTGAGGAAGATTTGGACTGGTTTAATCCTGTAGCTAAACATGCTCTGATTTGGACTATAAATGAATTAACGGAGGATAATAAAAATATTCTGAAAAACCTGCCGCTGGTAAAGGTGTATAAAGAAGAAGACTTTACCGTATCCCACGGAACATTGGACAGGCCCGAAGAATTTTTGTATTTAGATGAAATTTTCGAGGCATGTCAGGATTTTCAGCTCATGGAAACACAGCTATTATTTATAGGACATACCCATGTACCCCAATATTTTATTTCACACGAAAATAACCTGCCCGAAAATATAGAGTTGGTATCCAAAATAAAATACAGACGAAAAATACAACTTAAGGAGGACAAAAATTATATATTTAATATAGGCTCGGTAGG
>CAYOQX010000014.1:11748-14520 GCA_964406195.1 uncultured Alkaliphilus sp.
GCCGCGTGATTATAACTATAAAAGTTGTTTTGTTATATACGATACGGACAAGAAAACTGTGGAATATGTAAGACTTCCCTATAATGTGAAAAAGACGGCGGAAAAAATCAAAGATAATTATCTTCCACAATTTTTATACAGGCGTATATTAATCGGTATATAATTACAGAGGTGAAATAAGGAATGAACAAAAAAAGGTTCAAAATACAAAACGGCAAGATACGTGCGACCTACGGACATTCTCTCAGGTCTAAAATACATAGGGCTCCCGAAATACCGCCGAAAACATTGTATCCTGTCAGAAACGCTGAAAATGCTAAAGATACTGTATCTTGTGCAGTGTTCCCCCGTGCTGTGCCTTGCCAAGGCACTATCCCCCGAGGGTTATGTCCTGATTATCGTACCAGTTCAGAGCTTCATAAAAATGTTTCGGTCTAAAATCCGGCCAGTAGTCATCTACCACATAAAAGTCCGCATATATGGACTGCACCGGGAGAAAACCGCTGAGTCTCCTTCTTCCTCCCCAACGTATGATCAGGTCCACCCTGGAAACGTCATGGGTTTCTATTTGATTATTTATGTTAATACTCCTGGATTTGGATTTTTTCAAATAATTCAAATCCCATTTCCAACTGTAATTTACCAGAAAATTAACTTTTATCCCACCCTTGCCGAAGGTTTTCCTGACAGTGTAAGGAAGTAATTCCTTTGGAAACATGGGTGACTTGGTATTCCCCGCCACAAGCAGCGACGCATCCTCTTTGGAAAGTATCTCCACCGAATCAACACATGCTTTTGTAAATGCCTTTATTTGGTCTGTCGGCCGTTTTGTGTTGTCCGCCGTAAATCCGTAATATGTAACTTCCTTTATCCCCGCCATCTGACACATTTTAAAAAGTAAAAGCCCCGGGGCAATCCCGGACTTATATCCGTCCGATTTTGGCAGACCCTTTCCCACCGCCCACCTTCTGTTGCCGTCCGGGATTATTCCTATATGATCGGGTATTCTCATTTCAAACCACCTCAAATGTTTTATTAATAGAGTATTAACATAGTTTGAGGAAATTAGTCTGAAAATTGTTAAATTTACTGACATTATAGTTTTTTCAGTATATCCTCGTCCTTCAGCCTTTTAATGTGCCTATATCTATTTTCATAAAGGTTGCTGTCAAATTGGCATACAGATATGTACTTACAGTATCTACACGATGTGTTTTTGCCTTCCTTAAACGGTTGTATTTTAATGTTTCCCTTCAGTATTTCTTCTCCATTTTTTTTGATAAGTTCACTTACATGATTGAGAAGTGCCTCAAAATCTTCTTTTTCCAAGGCGGATGAAGACTTTGTAACCTTACCGGCCTTTGTTATCCCCGCAGGTATAATATCTGAATATGTGCCTACTTCTTCATCCATCTTTTTGATAATATCTATATCCTTCAGCACCAGACCTTTCATCTTCAGCTTTTTGTTTATTTCTTTTTCCACCTCTTCCGCAGCTTTTTGCCCGGTTTTTACCATCGGGTCATCTATTTTAAAGTAGAATATACCGCCGGGATGCACCTTCTCCCCGTGCCTTTTCCTCTCATTGGACAGTATTGCATCTAAATAAACCAACAGCTGAATTTGGAATCCGTGATAAACATGAGAAAGTCTCAGGTCATTGTTCCCGGATTTATAGTCTATTATTTTTACATAACTTGCTTCTTCATCATTCAGCATATCCACCCTGTCTATCCTGCCCTGCAGGTATATTTTTTCTCCGTCGTCCAATTCAACCGTAATAGGAGGTATATCCCCCTTAAATCCAAAGTTAATTTCATGCCCCAAGGGGACAAATTCACCCTTTTTTATATGTTTTGCCAGGGTCCACATTGCCCTTTTGCTGATTCTTTTCAACCTTTCGGCCAAATATTTATATCTGTGTGTGCTCAGCATAACACCGTGTTCGAACTCGGGCACCATTTCATCTATTATTTTTTCAACCAAATAATCATTTTGCTCCCTGGTCAGGTCGTTCCAGTCAATTTCCCCATCCGCTATTTCTTTGCTGAATTCCTCCATGGAGTCATGAAAAAATCTGCCTATATCCGGGCCGGACAGTTCATATTCTTCCCTTTCCTTCGGACTCAGACCGTATGCAACGAAATGGCAAAATGGACAATATGCGAATTTCTCCAGTCTTGAAACACTGGAACAAATGGGAATATCGTACAGACGCCCGGCACCCTCTTTGCCTATATAGCTAACCTGGTTTTGGTGAAACAGCCCTTCCATCATCAGTTCACGCTTTTCTTCCCATTCGGGTTGTTCGGTATACCAGCTGTAAACATCCCACCAAACATTTTCCATAGGTTTATCATCCAAACTTAGCCTTATGTTTTCCGTCATGTGTTTAAATGTACTCATAGGTGTTGTTATAAGATGCATTTGGTTTTCAAGGGTATTCATAATATCGCTCTTTATTTCCAAGTTCTTAAACAGTTTTTTTAAACGATCTATCAGGATTGACGGCCTCAGGGCCTGCCCCTCCTGGTCAGCCAGTGCATAACTTACCCACAGGTATTCCGCAGGCTTTGAAAATGCGGAATATATCATAAACTGTTCTTCCAATAGAGAAGTCCTCAGGGTCGAACCTATCGAAAGTCCTCTCTCTTCCAAAGATTTCCGCTCGTGGTCCAACAGTATTCCGCCGTCCTCCCTGCTGTGAGGAAGCACACCGTCATTTACACCTACAATAAACAGGGCCTTGATATCATGGCTCCTGGATCTTTC
>CAYOQX010000014.1:14530-22171 GCA_964406195.1 uncultured Alkaliphilus sp.
GATCTACGGTAGTGGGAATGACCCCTACCTCACAGGCTGCAAATCCGGCCTCCAGAATCCTTCCGTATTCCTCCAGGGTCGTATCCTCATTATGTAAGATTTCTATTAACTGGTCGAATATTTCCACAATTTTGTTCCATATTTGAGTGTTTTCATTTACATATTCAAAATACTTTTTTTCCCTGAGTTCTTCTATCCATTCATCCAATTTTTCTTCTACATTAAGGTCCTCCATAAATTCAAACAATGCCCTTGTTATATGTCCCACATTTTTTTTGCGGTAGATTTTATCTTCAAACTTTTTAAACTGGCTTATAAATTTTTCCCTCAGTTCGTTATATTCCGGTAATTCCTCCTCATCACCCTTTGTGAAGGGTTGGAAATAACTGTTTTTTCCCCTGATCCCATATCGAAGTACATAGTTTTCCAGTTTCTCTATTTCATCTTTTGTAAGGTCGCTGAAACCGGTTTTCAAAAACCTGAACACATCCTCATAGCGATATCCCCGGGCAGGTATTTCCACACCCGATAAGACCAATTCTATCATAGGGTTATTCATTATAGATCTTTTCTCATCCATAAAATAGGGTATCCCGTATTCTTCAAATACCCTTTTTAATATCATGCCGTATTGGTCCAAACCGCCGGAAACCAAGGCTATGTCCTTCCATCTGTACCCTCTGTTTTGCACCAGATGGATTATTTGGGCCGCCGCATTTTCAATTTCCGTACAGAGGCTGGATCCGGCAAAAACCTGAAAGTTAACAATATCTTCCGTGTATTGTTTATAAGGGAAACTGTATAATTCACTTTCTATATGTTTAATTTCTTCAGCCTTCGGCGGAATGTTTCTTTCGACTGTATCCAAATTTATTATCTGCTCTCCCAATCCTAATTTTTTGGCTATTGCCTTTATTTTCAAATAGGTCTCTCCTGAAATATGAAACAGATCCCCGTCCCTTTCTTTTGAATCCAATTCCATAGTGAGAATAATAGTAATATTCCTTGCTTTTTGTGCCAGCTGTTCTATGACCCTGAGTATTTGGGGAGTAAAACTCTGGAACCCGTCTATCCATATTTCCGCATCTTCTAAGAATTCAGCCTTTTCTATACTCTCAACCAGCAGATTTATGTGGTCCTCGTTGTCTATGTATTTATCCTTTAGAGATATATTGAATTTCTCATAGATCGAGATAATGTCATCCAGCTTCCGCTTTAATATTGTGTCTTCCTCCATTTTATTAAACTCCATGGTTAATTCTATCGGACTTATATCATGTTGTTTCATCTCACAAATAAGTTCATTTAATTTATCAATAAAACCACTCTGTTTAGAGATAGACTTATAAACCGAAAGTTCTTCCGAAAATTCATCTGCAATTTTTCTAAGTATCATACTTTTGCCCAGTTCATTTATAGGTACCCGGGTCAAACCGCCGACCTCACTGAATACACGGTGGGCGAGCCTTGTGAAACTCAATACCTCGGCCCTCATAATACCCTCCAAATTCTGCTTTCCTATCAGGTCCCGCTCCGATTGAAATGTAAATTGTTCGGGAACCAACAATATCAGTTTATTATTCCCCTTCTCTTCCAGCCTTTTTCTTATTTCCTCGATGGCAAGATAGCTTTTACCCGTACCCGCCCTGCCGAATATATATCTGATGGACATTAAGAACCACACCCCGCTTTAATACTTTTCTTATATTTAGAAATCAAAAACCTGAAAAATTTGTCCGAATTCTCCCCACCCTATATCTTAGTCGGTATAGGGTGTCCTTCATTGTCTTAATAAAATACACTGTCCATGCAATTATAAATTACATGGACATAAAGACCACACCATTTTTGTGTCTGTTTTAATTATTATAATAAAGGTTTTCCGTAGGATATTCCGAATCGCTGGTTATATCTATTCCCAGTTTATTAAAAATTTGCTCGTCATTTCTGCTTAATATAGTAGTTGAATGGGCCTGGCACCCGTTCAGCATTGATAATTTCCCCATTGCGGCCTGTGCTGTCGGATTGGTGGCGGCACATATGCTCAGTGCAATCAGTATTTCTTCACAGTCCAGTGCTACGCTTCTGCTGCCCAATGTTTTGGATTTTAGATTTCTTATCGGTTTCAATATGACCGGGGATATCAAATGAATTTCATCGGATATACTTGCCAGATATTTAACCGCATTCAGAAGCACGGCTGCCGTCGAATCCATTACATCCGAACCCTTACCCGTTAAAATTGTCCCGTCCTTAAGTTCCATAGCCGTTGCCGAATATATTTCATTTTTTTTATGTTCCTCACGTAATCTGGCTGCACGTTCCCTTGCAGGTATAACCACTTTTCTGTCCTCAGGTCTCAATTCCAGTTTTTCCATAATCAACTTGGACCTTTCAAAGACCTCTTTCTCCACATAACCTTTCTTGTATTCGCACCCGGTTTTGAAGTACCTTCTTATAATTTCCTGTTTAGATGCCTCTCTTACCGCTTCATCATCGATGATTCCGAAACCCACCCTGTTAACCCCCATATCTGTCGGTGACTTATATATAGACTCTTCCCCCATTATCTTTTCTATAATCCTCTTAAGTATAGGGAAACTTTCAACATCCCGATTATAACTTACCGCTATTTCGTTATAAGCATCAAAATGAAACGGATCAATCATAATCACATCTTTTATGTCCACGGTTGCAGCCTCATAAGCTATGTTCAAAGGATGCTTCAGGGGGATATTCCATACGGGAAATGTTTCGAATTTTGAATAACCCGCAATTTTACCTCTCTTGTATTCATGATATAACTGGTTAAGGCAGGTTGACAATTTTCCGCTGGAAGGCCCCGGAGCGGTTACAACAACAATAGGTTTTGTTGTTTCTATATATGGATTTGTCCCGTAACCTTCATCGCTCACAATTGTATCCACATCCGTAGGGTATCCCTTGGTATTCCTGTGTATATATACCTTTACACCTCTCCGTTCCAGTTTGTTTATAAAGACATTGGCAGCCGGTTGCCTGTTATACATTGTTATAACCACACTGTTTACATCAAGTTCGCAAGCCCTCAAATCGTCGATCAGCTTTAGGGTCTCCAAATCATATGTTATACCGAAATCTCCCCTTATTTTATTCCTCTCAATATCTCCGGCATACACGCAGATGATTACCTCGATTTTGTCCTTCATTTTTCTCAACAGTTTTACCTTTGCATTCTCGTCAAATCCCGGCAGAACCCTTTTCGCGTGAAGATCGGATAATAATTTCCCGCCAAACTCCAGGTACAATTTATCATATCTGTCAACTCGTTCCAAAATATACTTCGACTGTTCTTCTAAATATCTTTCGTGATCAAACCCTATTTTCATCTATATACCTCTCTCCATCTGTCATTATGCAAATCTTCACCTTTATCTATTATCATATATGCCAAACCCAAATAATTCTTTTATTTATAATATATCATCTAAAAGACATTAGTACAATTGATAATGCTTCCGGGACGAAATTAATACATTCCTTCCAAGCCTTGCAAAACAGCCCTGCAAGATTTTGGGTTGAGGATAGTTATTGACATATAACTTAAATGATATATAATGAGATTAGTTCTCAGATTAAAAAACATGTCGAGAAAATAGAAAAAAGAATGTTTAATGGTATTATGAAGGGATTTTTGGTAGTAATTGTCTATTGGTCTTACATATTTGCATACGCTCCGAACCAATTTCTCTAAGGAATTAATCTATGAGTATTGGTCGTTAGGGTTATATTGGAAACGATATAGCCTTCCATTGTGAGAAGGAGAGGGACTGTTGATTATTCAGATCAATGGGACAAGTTGGCAATCAGCGACTTGGTGTTCCTCACCGAGTTGTACTTTGCTATTTTTGTAATCTATGCAACCCGGTGTATTTCTCACCGGGTTGCTTTTATTATTTTTGAAAGGAGGTGTACATATTACATCCGTGGTAAGGTAAAAACAAAAAAGGGGAGAAAAAGTATTATGAAAAGATTTTTAAGTATTTTTTTAATCTTAGTCCTTGTTATAAGTCTTTTTTCAATGACAGGATGCAGTAAAGATAATGACCCCGCACCGGAACAGCCTGATGGGGTGGAAACCGACGCGGGAGCGGAATCCGAAGCGGATAAGGTGTCTTTTGAAGGAAAAACCCTTGACCTTTTTGTTGCCGCCGGAATGAAAAAACCGATGGACAGGGTTATAGAAATTTTCAAAGATGAAACAGGTGCCGATGTTGCCGTGAATTATGGGCCCTCGGGAGGACTTTATGCACAGATTGAACAAGGTCAGCCATGTGATTTATATTATTCGGCCGACTGGATTTATATCGAAAAGATTGAGGAAGACGGTAAATTAGAAAAAGAAGACAAATTCCTTACAGACAATATAGTAGTAGTTGTTTCCGATACGGGTAAGGAAAAGGTGCAAACAATAGATGACCTGACTAAAGATGAGGTGGTTTCCGTAATTGCCGACCCTCAGGCCCCGGTAGGTGTTTATGCTAAAAATTCCTTGGAAAATCTGGAATTATGGGATAAGGTATCCCCAAACATAAAAGCCATGCCCAGTACCGTAAACCAAGTAGCAATAATGGTTAAGGAAGACCAGGTAGATGCGGGACTGATTTATTCAAGTGTAGCAAACGGTAATGAACTGGACATAGTAGATGTTGTGGACCATGAATATTCCGGCGAAATTATATTCGGTACGGCCACTATAAAGGGAGGACAAATAGAATTGGCAGACGCTTTTGCCGAGATTGCAACAAAGCATGTAGATATATTTGAAGAATACGGGTGGAAGTCCTATGAGTGAAAAATCGATTAAAGCTGTTTTCCTTCCTTTATTTGCATTACTTATATTTTTTCCGGTTCTAGCACTGATTTTCAATTTGACGCCGGAAGGGGTATCGGCAACAATGAAAGACCCCTTTTTCTGGAACAGTGTTAAAAACACAATGATAGCGGCCATATCGGCTGCGGCATTAGCTGTAGTTATTGCAATAGGTTTCGGTTATTATTACTTATTCAACCGGGATTCTGTTATATACAAAATTGCAAATCTGCTTAACGATTTGCCTGTTGCAATTCCGCATACGGTAGCGGGACTTGCCCTATTGTTGGCATTCGGACGAAAAAACTTCGGTTTTGTAGGAAAAACCGGCTTCGCATTTTCACTTTTTGCCGTTGTACTTTCCATGTTTTTTGTATCCTATTCTCTGGCCGCACGTACCTTGATTTCAGGTGTTGACCAGATGGAACCGGAGGTAATAGATGTAGCCAGAACATTGGGGGACAGCCCGGCTCAGGCATATTTTCGGGTAGTTCTTCCTCTGATGGGTGAAGCACTGTTTTCCGGTTTCATATTGGCATTTGCCAGGTCCGTAAGTGAGTTTGCGGCGGTTATAATGTTCGGCGGCAACATGCCGGGGAAAACACAGGTTCTTGCTTCATATGTATTTACCAAGGTGGAGGTAGGCGAATTGGATATGGCTGTAACGGCCGGTGCATTTTGTGTTGTCCTTTCCTTATTAATTGTCCTGATACTGAATATAAGGAGGCGTTACCATGCTGTACGCTAAAGAAATTACTAAAAAATTCGGAAACCAAACGGTTTTGGAACAGACAAGCCTGAGAGTAGACTCGGAAATTAAAGCCCTTATAGGTATCAACGGCAGTGGAAAGTCCACCTTGCTGAAAATCATAGCCGGAATTGTACCTGCCGATTGCGGGGAAGTATTCTTAAATGGACATGATGTTACTCCGTTGCCTCCCGAAAATCGGAACATCGGCTATGTTCCCCAACATCCTGCTCTTTTTCAGCATATGACTGTAAAGGAAAATGTCTTATACGGGATGCGCAATAACAGAGGGACTATCGAAACCTATGAAAGAATAGTTGACCTGCTTGACCTGCAGACGGTTTTAGAAAAACGTCCCAGAGAACTCAGCGGCGGATACCAAACCAGAACATCCCTTGCCAGGGCCCTTGTTCCGGACCCGCAGATACTATTAATGGACGAGCCTTTGACGGGTATAGATATTACCCTTAAAGAAAAGATTCTGCCCAGTTTTCGCGAAACACTTAAGAAATTACAGGTTACGGTACTTTATGTTACCCACGACCCTAACGAGGCGGAATTATTTGCAGACAGTTATGCCGTCATAAATGACAGGCAGGTTTGTCATGTGGATACTGCAACCGAAGCATTTGAAGTAATATAAACGGTCACAGTATTTAACAAAACATAAAATATAATACAGTCACAATATTTAATAGAACATAAAAAAATGGGCCTCCATTGTTTTATGCAATGTCAATATACAGACAACAGCAAAAAATAAATGGAGGTCCATATTATTTTTGATTTTTGATTACCAATTCTACGGGACAGTGATCGGAACCCAATACATCCGCATGTATATCGGCACTCACCAATCTGTCCTTCAGCTTTTCCGAGGTACAGAAATAATCTATCCTCCATCCTATATTATGTTCCCTTGCAGCAAATCTATATGTCCACCAGGTATAGGCCCCTTCTTTGTTCGGATAAAAATGTCTATATGTATCTATAAATCCGCTCTGTAGGAATTGGGTGAATTTTTCCCTTTCTTCATCGCTAAAACCCGCATTTTTTCTATTTTTATCAGGATATTTGAGATCTATCTCTTTGTGGGCAACATTTAGGTCCCCACATACAATTACAGGTTTTTCCCCGTCCAGCTCATTCACAAATTCCCTAAATCTGTCATCCCATTCCATCCTGTATTCCAGTCTTGCCAGTTTCGATTGGGAGTTGGGTGTATAGACATTTGTTATATAAAAATCCTCAAATTCCAATGTGGTAACTCTGCCTTCCTTATCGTGTTCTTTTATCCCCAGCCCATACAGCACCGAAATAGGTTCCTGTTTCGTAAAAACAGCGGTACCCGAATATCCCTTTTTTTCCGCATAATTCCAATATTGATGATAGCCCTCCAGTTCCAGATCAATCTGTCCTTCCTGGAGCCTGCTCTCCTGAATACAAAATATGTCCGCATCTATTTCATTAAAATAATCCATAAACCCTTTTCTGACACAGGCCCTTATTCCATTTACATTCCATGAAATCATTTTTTTCATTTTTTAACCTCCGATTGTATAAGTTGGCACAGCTGTTATTTGATCAGCAGCGGATTATTAATCAGTCCCTTTTTTATAGTAATTTGTCCCCATATTCCAAAGTTTGCTTGTAAAAACATCCTCTTCTTCTTCCTGTTCCGATATAAATGCCATTATGCTCTCCACATCTCCCGACATTTTATCCGATTGATGTAATATCTGAGCCTCTACCGTTTTTGGCAATACCGGTGAACCGTATTCTAAATAACCGTGATGGCCCAAAATACCGTTTATGATAATCAACTTATCATCTTCATCAAAACCTTCTATTTCTTCTATGGTATTCAATGTATGGTGGGCACCGAGAAATATATGACCCATCATAGTACCTTTTTCCGTAAAACCTACATCCGGAAGGGATTTATATTCCATAATTTTTCCCCAGTCATGGAGCATTGCCATTACTATCAGTCTTTCTATCTGTCTTTCGGACAATTTTTTTGTAACCGCTGCAATATAAG
>CAYOQX010000015.1:0-5603 GCA_964406195.1 uncultured Alkaliphilus sp.
TTCATTTCCCATACTGTCATGCACAGAGAATACCGGATCGTTTCTGTATGAAAACTCTATATCAACCTCATTAAAGCCCTCTGCCTTTTCAGGAGCCCATTCATATAATTTGAATTCATCGTCATCAAGTTCTCTTCTCATAAATAATATACTGTCTTCCGACCAAGGACATCTCGGACTATAGGAGTACATAAGTTCATTTCCAAACTCATCCGTAATTTTATTTACAGTTTCAAGCCTTCTCCCTTTTTCTACTTGTGAGCCGGTTTTGCTTTTGAATTCAGGTATTTTCATACTCTTACCAAAATCAATTCTTATCGGATTGTCCAAATCCTCCCCTACGGAAAGGATTTCTTCCTTATCAAAATGGAATGACCACTCATCGCCATCCCGCACTGACTTAACATCGGCACTGACTTCGTATTCCCCCGAAGGAAGTATTATTTCTTCCCCTTTCAACCCGCTATATAAAATAGAGATCCCAAAATACTCACTTTCTTTGGGTGGTTTTAGATACAAAATTGTGCTGTCCTGCTCCTCATATGTCCCCGTAATCACTTTTCCCGTATTATCCGTATTTAGGGTTACGGTAATACTTTCCTGTCCTTCATGAATTGTAAAATTATTTTTCAGGAAATATGTAGGTTTATTTTCATAATGCATGTCGACATGCATTATACCCGGCAAGGATGAATTCCAAAAACCGAGGAGTTCATAAGTACCCGGATCTATGTAAAGTGTTTCGCACTCAGTTTCGCGCCAAGGGCTTATTGTAGCCATTCTTTTATTATTTGAATCAAGCGGCGAAATACAATAAAGCGGGTTATTCAATTTTTCAGAATTTTGATCATGCATTCCTAATGTTGTTTCTACAGTTTTTTCACCATCAATCTCATACCAGCCGGATTCGCTAAACTTATGATTATACAGGAACCGGTATGATGTGTTACCTTTTTCCACTACTCCGGAAACCATGACATCATACTCATCAACATTCTGACCATACCTGTCTGAAACCCGGATAAATCCATTTTCATCGGAAAAATAATAATCCGTTTCATAACCTGAACCTGTTTTTCTGGCCACATAGGCAGTTGCCGATGTAGCAGGGTTCCCATCCGGATCCGTTACTTCCAATCTCAGACCTGATGTAACCTCATTATTAATAGAAATCTTTAATTCTTCAGTTTTACCCAACTGCTCTCCGATATCATTCCTTGCTATAGCTATAATATTATGTTCCCCTTCGGGCCATCCTGTAGTATCCCATTCATATGTAACCATTGTTTCGCCTTTGTTGTTAATTTCCGCTATCTTGTTGGCATCATCAATTTCATCTAAATACATTTCTATTGTGTCTACCTCATCGAGCATACCTATTTGAAACTTAATAGCTGTAGTTCCAAAAATTGATTGGCCTTCTCTTGGTGCTCTGAATGCCAAGGCTTTTTTAATGGGCTCCTGGCCCATAACAGCTGCAACATCTACAAGTCCGTGCCCTGTTTCGGGGTCTTTGCCTATATCTCCAATATCTTCAGCAGTACTTGTTAAGACCTCGCATATTTGCAATACACTTGCATTGGGGTATGCACATTTATATAATGCAGCAGTAGCAGCCACATGCGGTGCCGCCATGGAAGTTCCGCTCATTTTTTCATAATATCCATTTAATTCGTCACCATATGAGTTTTGGGATTTTCTGCCTACAAAATCGGGAACCGTGCTCAAAATGTCAACACCAGGTGCTGAAATATCAAGCCTGTCCCCATAGTTTGAAAAATATGCCCTTCTTTTTTGATTATCAACAGCACCAACTGCTATGACTCCGGGATATGATGCCGGATATTGAAATTCAACCCTTCCGCTATCATTGCCTGAAGCAGCTACCACAACACATCCCTTTGATTGAGCATAAGCAACAGCCTCTTTCTCGACTTGTGTAGAAGAACTGGATCCTAAACTGAGGTTCAAAATATCCGCACCTTTATCCGCTGCGTACCTTATGCCTTCACTTACTTCAAAGGAAGTACCTCGACCATCATCATTTAAAACTTTAACAGGTAAAATTTGTACATCGGCAGAACCGGTTACCCCGGCAATCCCTATGTTGTTGTTGTATATAGCTGATACAATCCCTGACACATGAGTTCCGTGTCCATGGTCGTCAGTAGTATTTTTAGGATCATAAGGTGCCCCGGAATACTTAGTTTCAACAAAATTATATCCATTGGACAAGACTCTGTCTTGTAAATCCGGATGGGTAGCCTCAACCCCTGTATCGATAACTGCAACAACAGCCGATGAATCAAAATCGATTTTCGACCATGCATATGGGGCCCTGATAAGTTGCGGCCCATATTGTTCCAAGTAGAATGGATCATTTGGTTCCGTAACGTCAGAATCGTCTTCTTCCATAATTTGAACATTGCTTCCGTAATCAACATTTTGCCCCAAAGCATAAACATAATAATTTGGTTCTACATATTCTATGTTCGGGTCTTTACTTAATTGCTGTATAATATCATTAATATCTTTGTCTTCCCGGAATTCCAATAATCTTGCATCCCTTGGGAGTTCCTTGATTACCTTAGCATCAATTGATTTTTCAGTTGACCTTTGAAATGAGTTAATTCGATTTTCATTTGTTGTTTTGTATTTGATTATTAATTGATTGGGTACAAAACTTTCATAATCGGCTTCTGTTTTATTTATTTTCCGATAATTTTCCTCCCCATAAGATGTGAAAATGAAACAGCTTGACATTAAAACGACTATCAAAAAAATAGATATGATTGACTTCAGCTTTTTATAGAACATTTCCGATAAGCCCCCTTGTATAATATGTTATAGAATGAAATAGCGCACATACTGTTCCATATAATAATGTAACCAGCACCAAATAAAAAACAAGCAGTCCCTGTTGGAAACTGCTTGTTCCTTGAAAACCTTGTCACCCTTTGTGGGTAAAAAAGTTGTCTTGATATTGTTTCTCCTTTCCAACGATGGGAGGCACAAAAATTTCTTTTCGTACCCTGACGGTTAACGACCATAGAGCGAACCGTAGGTCAGTTAACTCGGAGCTATTTATGATGCCTAAATATTATGGTACTATTTACGCTTTTTGCCATTATAGCATATTTTTTTAATACGTGTCAAGTGATTGGAGTCGATATGTGTAACAGTTGCAGTCAACATATATATTTTTATATTTTCTTATCTTTTATTGTAAAATTACAGGATTACGGTTCTTTTCATTTGTCAATTCATCGACAATAAATGCCTTTACTATATCACCGTGCCCGACATTAAACCCGGCCCGGGCCAATGATACTATATCAAAATCTGCTTTGATTGCATTTATACCACATTGGACAGCACCTGAAGTATTGTTTTTTGAATGAACAAAAACAACTGTTTCCAATCCTTCATGAGCAAAGATTGGGGTTATCCCCACACTAAAATATTTCATACCTGAAAATTTTGGGTTTACAACCATCGAACTAAAACCTTCACCTGTTTCCTCAATTCTGTAGTCCTCATCCTCCAAAGGAATGATTTTATATTTTGGCTGTGCATAAGTCAATTTTAAAGGCAGTTCAAATTGGCTGTCGGTATCGGTATCATACCGATCCAGGTAAGGAGAATAGGTTACAGCTTCGAGTTTGTTTGAATACGGATAAAATTTATACAATCTCAACCAACCATTCCCACCGTTTTCCAAATAGGTATAATCAGTTAAAAAATTATATATGGTATTACCGTTTACACCGATATCTGTAGAATAGTACTGACCTGAGTGGTGACCGCATAGCACCATTGCTACATTACTGTGGTGTTTAACAATATTATTCCAAACATCAAGCCCGGCTACACTTGAGCCGTCGGAACCGCCAAGGTAATTTCCATCGGTATCAATATATCCATGAGTAACAACGATGGCCTTGTGGGTACTATATTCAGTCAGGATCGAATTGGCCCATTCTGTCGTTTTAGATAATAATGAAGGTTCGCAAACTAAATTCAGCACTATAAAATCTTGTCCCATAACTGAAAAAAGTTGAAAGTTACTGGCATTGCTGTGTTCAGGATAATTTCCTCCGTACCAATCATACCCAATAAAATCCGTATAGGGAAAATATGTATCATAGTTTGTTAGGTCACCGGTTATAAAGTGCATATCACAATTGCCGGGAACTACCGAATAAGGAATATCCGCCGCCCGGATAATTGACATTGAATCCCGTGCATTTTGCCATTGTGTAGTACTTTTATGATCATTAACTATATCACCCAAGTGAGACACAAAAACAATATTTTCCGATTGAGCATTATCCGCTATCCACTGAGTCTGTTTATCAAATATGTCCGGGTATCTTTCTGAATATATTTGGGTATCCGGCAACACAGCAATAGTAAAATAATCTTCAGGTCTAGGCTCACTGCAATCCTTGATAAAAATGGCTTTAACTGAGATATCAGCAACCACATTGGTATCAATTCTGGGATTATCAATCAAACCGTCACTCCAACCGGCAAAATAGTAGCCTTTTTCCGGTACTGCTGTTACTTCTGTCCCGTCAACACCAAAATCTACAATCTGCAATAAGTCCCCTTCAATAGAACCATATTCGCTATGAGTATAGGACAGGGTATAAGTGTCACTTGAAAAACTCACTACTATTGTATGATTAACCTCCACATTATTAATAGTATATGTATTGTTACTGACCAAGTCGGATACATCGATTCCATTGTCCGTAATAGAGTCCAGATAACAACCTTCATCCGGGTTAATTGTAATAGTGCAGGACTCACCACCATAAATTTTCGTCGAATCGGCAATTACAGTTCCATGTCCATTGATTACCGAGGTCGAAACAGTATAATATATTTTCGTCATTGGTAAATTATTTAGATCTACGGTAAAATCCGGAATTAACTGCCACCCCAGAACAGGATAGCCACCCGACAGTTCATAATCAAATGAATCACCGAGATAATCTAAAATATAACCGCTGAAAGTACCGGATCTATTGCTTCCCGTTATTTTCTCATCACCATAAAGCTGAGGTCCGGTAACTGAGGAAACATATGTTTGGGTACCCCATGAATCATCTTCATCAGGCTGAGTCATGTCTTCGTTTGTTTCCACATAAAAACAATTTGTAACATGTACCTCGGGACTGTGGTCAGCGGAACCCCAAAGCCAACGATCATGAGTAGGAGTATATCCCTCAAAAATAGCAGTGCTGTAACAATTGGACATAGATGCGACACTGCCGTGGCCGTTTAGAATACCGGTAATTCCGGCTATATAATTTCCAATGTCTTTTATTATTTTACCTTTATTATAACAATTGGTAATATAACCCTCACAAAAACCTACAATGCCACCTGTATAAACCTTTCTTGGGGCCCGGGAAATAGATTCAATATCCCCTGAATTAAAGCACTCGTCAACAACAACACCACGACTATCCGAACAATATACAGCACCTGCAATACCTCCCACCCTGCCCCGAGCAGAAATATCACCCATATTAGAACAATAGCGCACATACAAGATAGACTCCCTATCGTTATTTTCCACTATACCCGCAATA
>CAYOQX010000015.1:5613-20822 GCA_964406195.1 uncultured Alkaliphilus sp.
TATATTAATGTCCTTTCCCCCCATATCCAGTACACCATCTACATTTAGATTAGCAATAGTTCCGTCTTCAACATAGCCAAATAAACCGTAGGCCCCTGTCCCGCGAATAGGGTCGGATATATTTATACCTCTAATAGTATAATTATCACCATCGAATGTACCCCCAAAATAAGGACCCTCGGGAATACCGTCTCTGATAGAACAACCGCCTCCTATAGGAACCCAATCATAGCCGGTCAGATCAATATCGCCACCTAATTTAAAATGAGAACCGCTATAATATTTTCCGTTATTTACGCTATCCGCCAAACCCTTCAATTGCGAGGCGGTATTAATAATATAGGGGTCATCAGATGTCCCTCTACCTTTCCAGTCTACATCGGAACTTGTACAATCCAATGTATTTGCTGCAAATGCATAATTGGTGTTAGGGGCAGCCAATAAGTTAGTTAACAAAATCAAAAATACTGTACCACTAATAAAAATATTTCTAATTGTAGTTTTGGAATTATGTTTTATACAAAACATCTTATCACTCCTTTCATTCAAATCAATCAAATAAAAAACTGATAACTATGTAAAAATGAGAAACAGGCAGCCCGAATGGAAACTGCCTTTTTCGTCATTGTAACATATTTCCAAAATATATGTCAAACAATTACGAACAATATAAATCTTCCTACTGAGTAAAGCACAGAGGGGGTACTCTTTCTAAGGTAATAGTGTTTATGCATGGTTTTTGAATATAAAAATGCTCCCCTTTGGTATCAGATTTTTATCCCCAGTCTTTAAATCTGTCCACCATAAGGAGAGCATAACAACCCATAAATAATCAATTGAAATTTCTCCTTTCCACAATGGGAGGCATAATCGTTTCCAATTACACCCTATCGGCCTAAAAACCATATTATTCATACCACTTAGGTTAATCGGCTCGGAGTTAAATGTCTCATGTCTCTACTACCATTTTATATTTTTTTATATCTTCTATAAAGTCTATTATAATAAACCATTGATTGTTTCAGTTATTTTGTTTTTTAATTTTTGGCTGTTGCACGCTCTTGATCAGGCATTGCAACCTCTCTTCGAAGTTCAGGGTCGATATAAGAGAGTCGTTTCGTAACCTTGTCAATCAGAGGTACAAAAGCATTCATAATAAGTATGGAAAAAGCTACACCCTCAGTAGGAGCGAGTCCTACACGGAAAAGCTTAATCAAAATACCAATTGCGACACCAAAAATTATTTTGCCTTTATCTGTAATAGGGCTTGTAACCCAGTCTGTAGCCATGAAAAATGCACCCATGAACAATCCTCCGGTCAATAGATGATGCAGTGGGTTCTGACCGGTTATAAGTGACAGCACAGCCACTGTACCCAAAATAGATACAGGAATATGCCATTTAATATGACCACGATAAAACAGGTATCCGGCTCCTAAAAGAATGGCAAACGGTGAAACCTCTGACATGGCTCCGCCCGGGAAGGCGAAAAAGAGTTCCACTATACTCGGCATCTCCATGCCTGCTTTCAGCATAGCCAATGAAGTAGCTTTGGTCATAACATCCACTTGGCCAAAACCGCTAATAGGTCCGGCTAAAAAGTTGGTTCCTATTAGCATAACAATTGGAGCCAAAACTATAACAGCTACTCTACCGAATAAGGCCGGATTAAAACGATTCCAACCTAACCCACCCATTAATTCCTTGGAAATCCCTATAGCTATAAAAGTAGCTAGTGCTCCGGTCCACCAAGAAACAGTAGCGGGGAAACACAAGGCCACCATAAGCCCTGTTAAAATGGCACTATAATCATCAATACTTGATTCCTTTCTCATAACCTTGCGAAAAATCAGCTCGGTGGCAACTGCAGTAATCATGCAAACTATCATGGTAAACACAGCATGAAATCTAAAGAAATAGATTGCTACCAAACAGATTGGAATAAGAGCAATTATCACGTCCAGCATTGCCTGACTTACTGTTGATTCAAGCTTCAGGTGCGGTGCCGGTGTAAAAACTAGTCTTTGATTATCCACCAGGTATCTCCTCCTTTTCTATTTATTTTTCTGCTGCACGTTGCATTTTCCTAACGGTAGGTTTCACCATTCGGATTAAATGCACAATAGGACGTTGAGCAGGACAAATATACGCACAAATACCACATTCCATACAATCCATGACATCCCATTCCATTAGAGCATCATACATTTCCGCTTCAGCATATATGCTCAATTGGTTAGGATACAGTAACATAGGACAATGGTCCACGCATTTACCGCAATGTACACAATCAGAGTAAGCAACTTCTTCCTGTACCATATCAGGTGGCAACACCAAGATACCAGTGGTGCCCTTTACAACCCCTGATTCCAAACTTGACACAGCCATACCGGTCATCGGTCCACCCAGCACTATCTTACAGCCCTCCAGATCTTCCACGCCACACTCCCTGAGCACGTGATCTATCTTAGTACCGATTCTTATTATATAGTTACCACATCTGGGTACTGTGGGACCACTGACAGTGACTACCCTTTCCATAGAAGGTTTTCCACTTACAACGGCATCATAGCAGGCGATAGTGGTACCCACATTACGGATAACACAGCCTACATCAGAAGAACGAACACCCCGTATGGAAAACTTGCCCGCAGCAGCCTCAATAAGCTGGTCCTTATTTCCTTGAGGATATTTTACCTCGAGAGGTACTACTTCGATTCCCTGGTAATCTCTAGATTTTTCCTTAACGGCTTCGATGGCATCAGGTTTGTTATCCTCTATACCAATACGACACTTTTGTGATCTAATACAACGCATGAGTATTCTGGCACCCTCCACCAACTCATAGGGTCTCTCAAGCATTTGACGATGATCACATGTTAAAAACGGTTCGCATTCGGCACCGTTGAGAACAAGATACTCGATAGGCTTTTTAACACTGATATTAGCATGAGTAGGAAACGCAGCTCCTCCCATACCTACAATACCCGCCTCCCGAATAGCTTCCCTCAATTCCTCAACCGTCATCCTGTCCGGATCGCGTTTTTCTTTCGGTACAAACTCCTGAGGTCCACCGTCATTTTTAATTACTATACTCATTATCTCGCCACCTGTATAGGCGGGACGAGGTTCTATGGCCGTTACTGTTCCGGAAATACTGGCATGTACCGGTGCTGAGATAAATTCGTCTATATCTCCAATTTTTTGTCCGACTTCTACTTTATCTCCTACCTTGACAAGTGGTTCACAAGGTGCACCTATATGCTGCGATAACGGTATTACTACTTCTTCCGGAGCAATCATTCTGGTAATAGGTTTATATTCCGTAAAGCTCTTATAGTGAGGTACATCTGCCCCACCTTGTTTAAAGGTTCTAACTTCCATTTCCTCACCTCCAAATTAACGATATATAACAATATATAATGTGTAAAATTAAGATTCTTCCTTCTTAGCTGCCATGGCATCTTGGATTCTTTTACTTTCAGAGCGGTTACTCCATAGTGCAAAAGATACAGCAAGAACTACCAGCACCCTAAGAGGCTTAAAGATAACATTCCAAATACGTGCCCTGAGTGAAACCTGTGGATCCAACGGCAGGTTATAATGTTCCGGTTCATCTTCCAAAACAAACATGGTACCGGTTCCTCCTACCTCATCCAGGCCATATACTCTGGCCTTACTATTGCCCTTTGACTGCAGTTCGGCCACCCTATCGGTAGCTTTGTTAATCAGCTCGTTCCGGTTATCATACATAATAGCCCCGGTAGGACAAGCTTTAACACAGGCAGGTTCAAAATCATTGATTGTACGGTCAAGGCACATAGTACATTTAACGGGATAATTAGAATGTCTATCAAAACTTATTGCCTTGAAAGGACAGTTAGCAGCGCAATAGTTACAACCAATGCACAATTCACCATTAATTGCAACGGATCCTGTCTCTGTATGATGCATCGCCCCTGAAGGACAAACACTTACACAGGCCGCATCAGTACAGTGCATACACCTGTCACTACCAAAGTACCAGTTTAGCTGACCATCTTCTTCCACTTCATCGAAGGTAACGCGCATCCAAGTATTAGGTGATAATTTAGATGGATTTTCATAGCTGCCGTCGAAAGTGGTTTCTTCCGCCGGCAACTGATTCCACTGTTTACAAGCTGCTTGACAAGCGCGACACCCGACACATTTACTAGTATCTATAAGAATAGCTTTTGACATCCCTTACACCCCCTTCTTTCTGATGTTGCACAAGAATGCTTTAGATTCAGGAATATTGGTATTAGCATCCCCTATAGAAGGGCTTAAATCGTTAGTAATAGCACCTGTAGACATTCCTGCGAAACCCCAATGGAAAGGCATTCCAACCACATGTCTTTGCTGACCGTGTATCATCATAGGCTTCAGACGTTTAGTAATGCAAGCCTTAGCCTCAATATTACCCTGTTCACCATCCTTGAAGAGTCGTTTACTTTCAATTGTAACAAAATCCCCATTATTAATACCTAATTCGGCAGCTAATTCTTCATCAATTTCTATAAACAATTCCGGCATTAATTCATTTAACCAAGGCATGTTACGGGTCATGATACCGGATTGATAATGTTCCGTAACCCTGTAGGTACTCATAATATACGGGTATCTTGCACGCTCTTCGTCCGTTTCTACCACATGATCCTCATAGAAACGCTGGGATATCGGGTTAAAGGTAGCCTTAGGATAGAGTAAGTTTGGTACCAGGCTCTCAGCCGGTTCATAATGTACAGGCAACGGAGCATCTCCTACTCCGGCAACAGCAAAGAGTCGGCCGTGACCTTCCGGTAACATAATATATGGAAAGTCCCTTACTTCTTCATAAGACCAGCTTCCGGGCCAGTCATTAATATCATATTGTTTCACTAAATTGCCTTCTTCATCCCACCAGAACATTTGTAATTCGGGATTCCAAGGATTTCCTTCCGGATCAGCCGCACAGCGATTATATACGATACGGCGGTTGAGCGGCCAAGCAAATGACCATCCCAAGTGGGATCCGACACCTTCGGTTTCCCTTACACGGCTCTGGCATGCAGGATCATCCAGATTGTTATAATAACCACTGTATAGCCAGTTACCGCAAGCGGTAGACCCATCATCTTGTAAACCAACAAAGTTGGTGACAAAGGATCCATCAGCAGTATTATATCCGTTAAGTGCCTTACATACCTTAACTATATCAACTTCTTCTTCGTTCTCGTCCTTACCATAATCCCATTTCAACTCTACGATAGGACCTGGCAGGGTTCCGCCCCCATTAACGTAGGCAGCCTGCAATCTCCTGAAGAGTTCATATGCAATCTGCAGATCGGATTTACATTCTCCGGGCGGGTTTTGACCTTTCCATTGCCATTGAATCCAGCGACCACTATTAGACTTAGTTCCGTCACGTTCACTGGAGGCAGTAGCCGGCAACATAAAGACCTCTGTTTGGATGTTCTTTGGATCAGTTCCCGGTGCCTTCCAGAAAGCAGCTGTTTCATTTTCAAAGATATCTACAGAAACCAGCCATTTCAGGTTGGCTTGATAACTACGTTTAGCACCTGAGGTAGGACCTGTAACAGCAGGATTATCTGCCCAGCAAATCATACCCTCGGATTCTCCCTCACCCATGTACTTATACATAGCGATATGTGAGTGATCGCGGTCATCAAGTTTAGGTAAATAATCATAGCGGAAATTATTTCCGGGAGTGGCATTATCGCCCCAATGTTCTTTCAGCAGACTGACCATATATTTAGGTTTGTTTGCCCACCAACTGGTAGCAGGTGTTTCTTTTTCAAGATAAGCTTCCAGATTCGGGTGTACCGAAGCCTTTGGTGCGGCCAAATATCCGGGCAATATATGGAACATTGTAGCCTGGTCAGTAGAACCTTGCACATTGGACTGTCCACGTTGGGCATTTACACCGCCACCGGGTATACCCATATTACCTAATAACAACTGCACAACAGCCGTGGCTCGCACATTTTGAGAACCGTGGGTAAATTGTGTAATACCCATAGCATACATAATATTACCGGCTTTTTCAGGTTGACCGGTAGAAGAATAAAGTTCATAAGATTCCTCTAAAACATCCTTAGGACAGCCTGTTATCTCGTTTACAATATCTAATGTATACTTTGAGTATATTTCCTTCATTATTTGGAGTACACAATTCGGATCTTCCATAGTAGGATCCTTAAGTATATTGCCTTCTCCATCTTTTTGATATTGCCAGGTACTCGTATCATACTTTTTAGCATCACGGGCAGGGTCGTCCTGAACACCGGAAAAGAGACCTGTTTCTTCATTAAAATCAAATTCTTCGTTAATCAGGAAGGTCGCGTTAGTATAATGTTTTACATATTCCTCCTGATAGCGTTTCTTTTGTAGTATATAATTCATTAATCCGCCTAGATAAGCTATGTTTGTGCCAGGTCGAATAGGCACATGCAAGTCAGCAACGGCAGCAGTACGGGTTACACGCGGGTCTACAACAATAAGTTTAGCTCCCCTATTTTCGCGGGCATGCTCAATCCACTTCATAGAAATAGGATGATTCTCAGCCGTATTACCACCAATGTTCATAAGTACATCAGAATTTTTGTAATCTATCCAATGATTAGTCATGCAACCTCTTCCAAACGCGGCGCCAAGACCGGCGACCGTAGAAGAGTGTCAGAGTCGAGCACAGTGATCAATATTTATAATACCTATGGCACGAGCCATCTTTTGAAAGAGATAGTTTTCCTCGTTAGTACAAAACGCACTGCCTAACCAACCAATGGCCTGTGTGCGGTTTACAGTTACCCCGTTGGAGTCTCTTTCCTCAAAAGTACGGTCACGTGTGTCTTTGATTCGCTGAACAATTGTATTCAGCATCCAATCCCAATCCTTTTCTTCCCACTTGTCACTGCCCGGTGCCCTATAGAGGGGCTTGGTCAGTCGTTTAGGATTTGGCTTTGGCTTCCCTTTTTCATCATAAATATAAGAAAGATTATAAATTGAACTACCCTTACTGCAAAGAGATCCTTCATTAATAGGATTGTCAGGATCGCCCTCTGCATTAACAATAACGCCATCCTTAACATAATTTAAGATTCCACAGCCTACACCGCAGAAAGTACAAAGAGTAGGAATTTCCTTAGCATAGTGTAGCCTTACAGGATAGCTGGCTGCTTCTACCTTACTGTCACCTTGTAAACTTAAACTTGTTAAGGTGGCAGCTGCTGTGGCTGTTCCTGTCAATTTTAAAAAACCACGTCTTGATAGCTTCATAAAAAGCCTCACCTCCTAGTTTACTAATCCATCATCTTTTTTCTCCACCCATTTCAGTCCGGACCCCGGAGAAAAACCTTCCTTCATGGCTAATTTATCATAATGCAACGTATGCAAATGATGCATAGCCGCCGAACCCTCCTCCCGTGCATATTCTTTCCAGCCGAAAACCTTATGATATTTTTGACATTCGCGGCAGAAATATATGCGGCATACTTTGTTTTCACCTACTGTGAAAAACCCTAACTTTTCCTGATTCTCGGTTTTACAATAAGGACATTTTATGCGTGGGTATCTCCAGCCGGTTTCACAAAGCCAACATTCTAAAAACTTTGCCCCGTCTTCTTCCCTCAAATAACCATAATGGGGATTCTCACCGCAAACCGGGCAAAAGCCTTCTTCCCAAAAAGATGTGTCCAGTTCCCTTAAAAAATTTTCCCTGGGTGCATAATAAAGGGAAGAAAAAATGAATATCAGAAGAAAGGTTACAAAATCCCTTTCCAGAAGTGTTTCTTCAATGGTCTTTTCCACTAAAACGGGTAGCTGAGACTGCGCAAAAACGCCATTTCCTTTAGCTAGAAATTTTTTTACCGAAGCCTGTAGATGCTCCAGGGGTTTCTCAAAATCCTTATTATTTTCTGCAAGCCCCTCGCATAAATTGACTAAAAATATTTGTATAAGTTCATCTTTGATATTAGCATCGGGGAAAAGTATCTCCGACTTTTTCATTTTTTCCTTCAGGTCTTCAGAGTCCAAATTGTAGTCTACCTGTTTAAAAATGTCCCCGTCCTTTTTCTCTAAAATTTCCTTAGCTTGCAAAAACACCAGCAATAGGGCCTCTAGATCCTTTGATTCCGGGTATAACCTGCAACATCTCTTGTTTTCATCTAATGATTTTTGCTGGAAAATATTATACAAAGCATAACCCCCTGTCTTACCACTTTCCCCCTAAGCCTTTTACGCCCGGGAAATAATGGCTTGTGCTGAAAATTTAAAATGGTCACTTGACAGTCTTCCTGAATTGCATCACTCCCTCCTAATCGTTTTGGTTCCCAACTACTGGATACGTATATGATAATCATTATCATATAAGGAACCAAAAAATTGCTTTTAAATTCCAGTAGATTCCAATTTCTTGTTATGCCATTATTTCGACATTCCTAAAATATAACATCCTTCCAAACTCACATCCTACTTCCAGGTAAACGAGATAAATAAAGCAACTGAATGCTTATTATGTCTGGTTTTACTAAAGTCTCTGTGAACACATGATGTTATGTCAAGAAATCAACTAGATTAAAAAGCAATTGATTTATAGCTAATATGATTTTGTGTATATATAACTCGTATATATATTGTCACATATATAATACCATAGCCCCTTTTCTGTGTCAAGCCTTCTTGTTATTTGACAGTTTCATCCCTATTTCGACAGTATTGCAGCATTTTTTCGACAATTTTAACGAATAGTTTATTTGATATGATTATTGATAATTGTTGACATTTTTCTTATATGGTTACTATTGAATTCAACAATTCCGGACCAATTTTATAATACCAAAACAAACATATTTAATGCAATATTATTACGATTATGCTAAAATGTCATGTAAAACATATAAGGAAGTGATATCTTGAAAAATATATTTTTGACCGGTAAAAAGTATGCAGGTAAATCAACCCTGATACAAAGCGTTTTAGATAAATTAGACCTTTCTGTAGGTGGATACGCTACAGAGAGAATAATAAAAGATAATAAACGGATTTATACAGCAAAATCGTTATATGATAATTCTGAATCCTACCTACTGGCTAATGTAGATGCAACAGATTATTCCAGGAAAGTATTTATGGATTCCTTTGAAGTCGGTATTGTTTCCATATTAGAAAAAAGTCTTAAAAATAGAGATATAATTGTATTAGATGAACTGGGTTTTTTTGAAGAAGATAGTGAAATATTTAAACGTAAAATATACAAGTTGTTGGATAGTGATAAAATAATCCTCGGAATTATCAAAGACTATGATTGTGAGTTTTTGAATAATATCAGAAAAAGAGATGATATATTACTAATTGAGGTAACACAAGAGAATAGAGATGAGGTTTTAGACAGGCTAATACAAATAGTAGGCGGACTTGTCACAGGTACATAATTTCGTATGTGTCCCCCCATATCACATAGTGTCCCCCAAAACAACTCTGCATCCATCGTTCCCCATATTAGTACATTATATGCTTAAGGTGTATCCTTATGTTACCGAATTTTATATGCTTATGGTTTGGTTTTAGGATCGAAAAGCAGAGCCATTAAATAGCCAAAAACAATAGCAGCCGTAATTCCTCCTGCAGTTGAGGATACTCCACCGGTAAATGCACCTAAAATGCCGTCTTCCTTGGCTCCTTTAATTGCTCCCTTAGCTAAAGAATATCCAAAACCCGAAATAGGTACCGTTGCACCTGCACCGCCGAACTCAACCAGGGGTTCATATACACCGACAGCAGTCAGCACGGCCCCCAATGTCACAAATAAAACAAGAACATGGGCAGGTGTCAGTTTTGTTTTATTAATTATAATTTGTCCAACAACACAGATTATTCCCCCTACTATAAATGCATTTAGATATGGCATGTTATCATCTCCTAATTCGTTGGTTTGTTTTCAATAGTTACTGCATGAGCTATGCCGGGTATCGATTCACCCTGTAGGGAACTGGTAGGAGATAACAACGCTCCTGTAGTAACCAGCATTATTTTATTTAGGTTCTTTGTTTTTAATTGTTCATATAGACACCCACAAAATACAACTGCGGAACAACCGCAACCGCTCCCTCCCGCATGGGTATCCTGTCTTTCCGTATCAAATATTTCAACACCGCAGTCCTTGAACACATCCGATATGTCGTACCCTTCTTTTTGTATCAATTCCAGTGCAATTTCATGTCCAATATGTCCCAAATCTCCGGTGACAATCAAATCATAATCATCGGGTTTAAATCCCGTATCGTTTAGGTGAGTTTTTATGGTGTCTGTGGCAGCGGGAGCCATAGCGGCACCCATGTTCGCAGCATCCTTTATACCGAAATCCACCACTTTCCCTATTGTAGTATAGGTAACATACGGCCCTTCCCCGGTCCCTGATATTATTGCAGATCCCGAACCGGTCACTGTCCACTGAGACGTTAAAGGACGTTGGTTCCCGGATTCCAATGGAAATCTGAACTGTCTTTCCGCCGTGGAAAAATGGCTTGATGTTGTTACTATTACATTATCCGCATATCCACCGTCTACTATCATAGCTGCAAGGCCAAATGCTTCTGTCATATTTGAACAGGCTCCATACAGCCCGAAAAAGGGTATTTGCAAATCTCTGGCTGCAAGGGATGTAGGCATAAGTTGATTAATCAAATCTCCGCCGAACATATAATCCATGTCAGCCTCATTCAATTTTACTTTGCTCAACGCGGTCTTCACAGACTCCCTTGTCAATTTTGCCTCGGCCTTTTCCCAACTATCTTCTCCGAACAAATCGTCCTTTAATATATCGTCAAAATACTGTGCGAGAGGCCCTTCTCCTTCTTTAGGTCCAACAATTGAAGCTGTAGATATAATTGATGGAGGATTTAAAAGCCTTACGGTTTGACTTCCCAATTTTTTGACAGCCATAATTAACTCACTCCCAACTATTTAAAAATATAATATAATACACCGATTATCACTGAGGAACCCACTCCGTACACCAGTACCGGGCCTGCCAAAGAAAACATATTTGCAGCCACACCTAATACAAATCCTTCTCTTTTAAATTCCATTGCGGAAGCCACTATAGAGTTGGCAAACCCAGTAATCGGAATAAGCGATCCGGCACCTGCTCTTTTTCCAATAACATCATAAATCCCTATACCTGTCAAAAGTGCTCCTATGAAAATTAATATCAATGTCACTATATTATTTACATCTAAGTGTGAGTACTCATAATGATTTTCTATTATCCTATGAAAAAATTGCCCTAATGTACAAATTATTCCTCCCACAAAAAAAGCCCACAAACAATTCTCCAGCAGTTTAGGTTTTGGCACCTTAGTATCTACATATTTTTGATAGGCTTTGTTTTTTTCCGGTTGATTTTTCGACATTGGATCACCTCATGTTTTCGGAACCTGAATCTTCATTATCTTAAGCTCAGGACATTTTATTTATGAATATACCCCTGTTTTTAACATTCCAATTTTCAGCATAGAAACCAATCAATGAAAGAACCCAGTACTTTGCCGGTTATTAAAGAATAAATAATATAATCGGCATACCCCTCCAATTTAAACCTTCTTATGATAATAGGTATTACATTCAGCACCTCAGCCAATGCAGACGCCAATAGCCCGACAGATATACCTACAAAAAAACCTACAACGATAACTGCGATTTTTCCCATGTTTATTGATATACCTGCAAGTGAAGCAATAGCTGCAAAAACAGCTCCTATTATAATTATATTTTCATAAGTCTTAATTTCACTGTAGGTATCAGTCAATTGAGCAAGCCTGGGGACAATATCCAGTAGGGTAATTAAAGCAACGGCACCGCTACCCACAACAATTCCATTTGAAAATCCCAGCAAAGATACAACTATATATTTCATTTTCACCCTTTCAATTGCCCCCTGTTTTTGACACTGCTGCTTTTGATATAATCATCCACAGCCTTCTGATAGGTATATGTTTCCATTTCCAACGGGGTGGGTTCCTTACTAATTTTTTTGTTGAATACATGATTGAAAAACACTGCCATTCCTACACCAATTCCCAAAGAATAGGGAATTTGAATCAATAACAATCTGTCGGTTTCCACACCTGTGACAATCCTATATATATCCTTGTGGGCCTGCCTTATATCAACATCTGAGTGAAAGTTAATAATTGCCGTAATTGACCCTATGAATAACAAAAAACATACAAGGATAACCCTTACTATCTTGTATTTATCACTACCGTCCCTTTTATCAATAAAGCTGACCAAAACATCTGTATCACCTATAATTGTTAAATCTATATCATGCACATTATCCTTTATAAAGGATATAATCGATACAGCGGGAATCAAAATGTTGCTTTCTTTTTCCGCATCGATTGGATATACCAAGTTTTCCAAATACCGTTTCATTTCTTTTTTTGCCGAAATATCGGCCAAATCCCTTAGCAAGATAGATTTTGAGTTCTTTAATGTTATTTTTTCTTTCAAACTCAAAAAAACCTGCTTATCTTTATCCATTTTATACATCTCCTACAATACTTCAAGATACAGGATAAGCTGTGTTTTTATATTTTCTAATAAGCACGTCATCATATAAACATCCCTACCGCCCTTATTATTTGTTATTTTTGTTTTTTAATTCATTTGGCATTAAATTAATCTTCCAATGCTCATTTAGGCCTTCCTCATTAAATCCTTCATATTTTGCAACACTTTTTTTTCAATTCTCGAGACCTGGACCTGAGATATCCCTAAAACCTTTGCAATTTCGGTCTGGGTCTGGTCTTTGAAATACCTCAAAAATATAATTTGTCTTTCCCTCGGTTCCAATTTTGAAATGGCATCCTGTAACATAATTCTGTCTATAACATCACCATCTTCAAAACTGTCGGTTCCGCCAATTTTGTCTATAAGATGTATAGGCGCCCCGTCATCATGATAAATCACATCGTATAAATATTCCGGATAAGCACTGGAATCCAACGCCATCACAATTTCTTCTTTGGTAATATCCAGATCATCAGCAATCTGCTGCAAAGTAGGCTCTTTCCCATGTTTTTTTTGTAACCGTTCTTTTGTTGCCCTAACCCGAGCTGCCGTCTGTTTTAGAGACCTGGAAACCTTGATTATTCCATCGTCCCTCAAAAAACGTTTTATTTCTCCTATAATCATAGGAACTGCATATGTAGAAAATCTGACATTAAAACTAAAATCAAATTTTTGTATTGCTTTGATTAAACCGATGCAACCCAATTGAAACAAATCGTCCCTGTCATGTCCTCTGTTTGAGAACCGCCTCATTACACTTCTTACCAGTCCGAGATTGTTACTGACTAACATTTCCTGGGCCTTTCGGTCACCTTTTTGTGCTTTTGAAATCAGTTCTAAAGTTTTTTCGTGCTTTAATATTTCAACCTGTTCCCCTGAAAATGCCGAAAATTTCATCTTATCTACCCCTTTACCCTGCCACTACTCCGCACCCAGACTTTTAAATTTTTTCACCATTCTTATTATCGTTCCCTTTTCTAACTCGGAATATACTTCAACCCGATCCATAAATGTTTCCATCACAGTAAAACCCATTCCTGAGCGTTCCAATTCCGGCTTAGAGGTAAAAAGAGGTTCTCTTGCTTGTTCAATATCACCAATACCGCGCCCACTATCCTCTACAACAATTTCCAGTTCATCACCGTTTATCCTACAAGTTACAATAACCAAACCTGCGTTATCCCCATATCCATGAATAATTGCATTGGTTACAGCTTCAGAAACAGCAGTTTTTATATCTGCAATTTCTTCTATTGTCGGATCCAATTGTGATGCAAATGCAGCCACTACTACCCTGGCAAAAGCCTCATTTTGTGATCTGCTGTCAAATTCAATTTTCATATAGTTTTTATATTTCATTTAATTACACTCCTTTACATACAATTAAGGGCCCTGTTTTTATTGCTGTGTTTATTTATAATCCTATATATACCTGCCAAATTAAAGATTTTATCCACTTGGTCCGTTACATGTACAACCGCAACCTTCCCCCCTAATTTTGTTATGTGCTTATATCGCCCGATAATAACCCCTATTCCCGAACTGTCCATAAACCCCATACCGCCTAAGTCAAATATTAAATTTCTTATTCCCCGTTGGCTTATTGTTTCATCTATCTCAGTTCTGATATTTTCAGCAACATGATGATCGAGTTCCCCTTCAAATTTAACAATCAATGTATTGTCTACCACCTCATATTGTAATTGCAACTCTTACCCCTCCTAGGTCTATATGATATTTAATTATTTCTATATATATATAACAAGTCCTTCAGTGAAAAAACACTTGTTTTGTAGTATTTTAAAATTTGTGTTTACACAAAAATAAAAAATCGACTATATTTGTCGATTTTTTATTTTAATACTATGTTATTTTTTAATCCCAACCACATTCGTCAATATAATATTAATTATACTTATAAGTATAGATGCTATAATAGCCGTAAAAATATTTTTTACGTCAAACCCATCAACAACGGACGCTGTTATTATTAATGTAATACCGTTAATAATAAATGTAAACAGTCCTAAAGTTATTATGTTAATAGGCAGGGTTAGAATTATTAGAATCGGTCTGATAGTTATATTTATAATGCCTAAAATTGCCGCTGCTATAATCGTAGCTTTAAAACTCAGTACGGTAACACCTATAGACAGATGGGCTATTATATAAATTGAAATAGCACTTATGAGCCATCTTGTCAAAAACCTAACAAACATGACTCCCCCTCCCCACATTGTATTATACTAAACATCCTCTCACCAGTTCTTAATATCACGAATGAAAATTCTTAAAAGGAACTTACAAGGCTGTCCGGTAAACCCTTAATTACCCGCAACTATCGTTTTCACTTCCATATTATCTATTACCTTGTCAATGAGATTTTCCACATCCAAATTTTTCTCGGATTCGAGTATTTTACCAAGTTTCGGCTGAGTAACCGGGTGCTTAGGAAGGAATACGGTACAACAGTCTTCAAAAGGTAATATAGATGTTTCATATGTCTCAATCTCCCTGGCCAGATCTACGATATCTACTTTGTCCATAGCTATTAATGGTCTGAATATCGGCATTTCGACGGATTCGTTTATAGCATATAGGCTCTTTACCGTTTGACT
>CAYOQX010000016.1:0-6991 GCA_964406195.1 uncultured Alkaliphilus sp.
CGGGGTTACAGGAAGTAACTAATAATAATACTATTAAAAAGATACTGATATATTTTAAACTTTTCACTTTAATCCCTCTTTAAATAATAAAAACAATGGTATTCGTATGTTTTCTTTATTTGTAAATTTTAGTATATATCTTATAATCCCTTAAAACCTTTCTTTTATAAATTCTGGTTTCCTTAAAGGGAATATTATGCAGCGTCTTCCCGTCTTTACTGTATTTCGGGTCACTGAGCCATCTCCTGACACTTCCATTTCCCGCATTATATCCCGCTATTACCAATTCAATGTTACCATCAAACTCCTGTTTTAATATACTTAAATACCAAATCCCAAATTGTATATTTAATTCCGGTTTGAAAAGCATATCCTCTGAATAATTTGGTATTCCCAGTTTCTTGGAGGCCCATTCCCCGGTGACAGGTGCTATTTGCATCAAGCCCTTCGCATCCTTTTTCGATACCGCTTCAGGATTAAATCTACTTTCATTTTTCATTATAGCTACGGCTAAATAAGGATCTATTTCATATTTTTCAGAATATTTTTCAATCAGATCCTTATAATGAATAGGATAAACTGTCATTGCAATCCATCTTATATTCTGAAATGTAACAATTATAACAAGCAGTAACAAAATAAATATTAAAAACCTGAAACACCCCTTATGCAAAATCAACATAGGCTACAACCACCTCAAAATGTCATTTAATTATCTCTTTCCAGTTTTCATTTATTTGCGCCCGTAAATAAATAAAATCCTCTGAATTATCTATTATTTTATGAGCATATTTCTTTTTATGTTCAAGAGGCATTTGTGCATCTATCCGCTTCCGGGCATCGCCCATGCTGATGCCGTCCCTTTCGATTAAACGGTTGAGTTGTTCCTCTTCTGACGTAACAATAAGCCAAACTTCCTCAACCAAATGCATCAGATTTTCCTCTATTAATAGTGCTGCATCCAGTATTATAATACGGTCTCTATATGTTTTTTTATAACAGTTTATTTTATCAATGACTTCCTCGATTATATAGGGATGGATGATCATGTTTAATGTTTTTAACAGTTCGGCGTCATTAAAAACGATATTAGCAAGTTTTTTACGATCTAATTCCCCACTTTTAAGTAAAATCTCCGTTCCGAAGCATCTTTCAATTTCTCTTAATGCAGGACTGCCTTTTTCTACTACTTCTCTGGCAATTTTATCCGCATCTATAACAACTGCCCCTAATTCCTTAAGTATATTTGATGCTGTGGTTTTTCCACTGGCGATTCCTCCCGTAAGTCCTATTATCCGAGCCATATAACCACCTCTTAGTTAATATCATACCAATTGTCGGCATAAGATACATCCACTTTTAGAGGTACCGATATTTCAACAGCATTTTCCATAGATTGTCTCAGTATTTCAATCACGGTTTCTATTTCATCATCAGGACATTCTATCAATAATTCATCATGAACCTGCAGAATCAATCTGGCTCTGAGATTCTTTTCTTTCAGTTTTTTATATATCCTGACCATAGCAATTTTTATAATATCAGCGGCACTCCCTTGTATAGGAGTATTCATAGCCATACGTTCTCCAAAACTGCGAACATTGAAGTTGGATGATTTCAATTCGGGCAAATACCTTCTTCTATGAAGAATTGTAGATACATAACCTTTCTCCTTAGCCTCTTTAATAATGTCTTTTGTATACTGTTTTATGGACGGATATTTTTTAAAATAGCTATCTATATATTGTTTTGCTTTATATACCGGTATATTTAAATTCCGTGACAGCCCAAAATCGCTTATTCCATAAACAATACCAAAATTGACCGCCTTTGCGTCTTCTCTCATATTTGAAGTTACTTCATCTATCGGTACCTCAAATATTTCTGAAGCTGTCCTTCTGTGTATGTCCTGGTTTTTCATAAAGGCATCTATTAAATTTTCGTCATTGGCAATATGTGCAAGTACACGCAATTCAATCTGGGAATAATCAGCATCGATAAATGTGTATCCGTCATCACAGATAAATACTTTACGTAATCTTCTGCCAATCTCCAGTCTTACAGGTATATTTTGTAGATTCGGTTCAGTGCTGGATATCCTTCCGGTAGTCGTTACTGTTTGGTTGAAATGTGAGTGTATACGGCCTGTGACCGGATTGATAATATTAAGTAATCCATCTACATATGTGGATTTTAATTTTGTAATCTGCCTGTATTCCAGTATCTTGGGAATAACATAATGTTTATCATATAATTCTTCCAGTACCCCCGCATCGGTAGAATATCCTGTCTTTGTTCTCTTTACAGGTGGTAATCCTAATTTTTCAAAAAGTACTTCCGATAGTTGTTTTGGTGAATTTATGTTAAACTGCATACCCGATAGATTATGGATCTCATCAGTCAATTGTTCTATTTTTTCTCTAAATTCTATTTCTAAATCTAACAATATATTCCTGTCAATTTTGATTCCTTGAAATTCCATAGATGCTAATACTTCAACTAAGGGCAACTCTATATCATAGTAAAGGCCGTCCAAATCTAAACCCTTTAACTTTTCTTTGATAGGATTATACATACCGTCAATAACCCTGACATAGTCACATAACAGTTCTTTTACTTCATCATCGGGGGCTTTCCAAAGAGAAATCTGACTTCCCTTTTTACCTGTCAGCTCTTTTTCATCTATAATTTCCTCGCCCAAATACTGTAATGCTAAATCCTTTAGATTATAATTTGACCTTGCCGAATCAATCAGGTATTCAGCTATCATAGTATCAAAGTGCAAACCGCACATATTTATGTCATAGCGATAAAAATGGATAATCTCCTTTTTTAGATTATGACCAATTTTTTTGATGTTGTCATCTTCCAAGATTTGCTTTAGGATACAAGAAAGTTTCTGTTTATCTTTGAAATTTTCGCAGTTTATGTAATATTGGACATCTCCTGTAATAGTTACAGCCAGATGCACTATATCATCTGTTATAATGTTTTTTTCTTCCGTGACTGTTTTCAAGACAATACTCCCATGTTTCTTTGCCTTGTTTAACATGGTTTCAAGCCCGGCTGTATCTGTAATTTCAGATATGTTTTTTATTGTATCATTTGCCATTGTGTCTGTGTTTCCGTTCAAGTCGCCTATCCGCTCGGTATCTTTTTTAATTCTGGGAATGAGACTGTTAAATTCATATTTCCTGAACAATTCCATTAATTTATCATAGTTTATATCTCTTTTTCTCAATTGATCCCGGTCTATGTCTATTGGTACATTTCTAACTATAGTAGCCAGTCTCTTACTTAAAACAGCCTCCTCCCTATTGAGTTCTACATTTTCTTTCAATTTTGGTCCCGTGATTTTTTCTGTATTTTGAATTACATTTTCTATGCTTCCAAATTCCTTTAGAAGTTTTACGGCCGTCTTTATACCGACACCCGGAATACCGGGTATGTTGTCGGATTTGTCACCCATCAACCCTTTTAAATCTACAAACTGTTCGGGTGTAACCTCATATTGTTCAATCACCTTTTTACGGTCATATATCTCAATATTTGTTATACCTCTCTTGGTAAACAATATTTTGGTTTTATCAGTTGCCAGTTGCAGTGCATCCCTATCTCCTGTTACAATCAATGTTTCAATATCTCTGTCATCGAAATATTTAGATATAGTACCAATTAAATCATCAGCTTCAAAACCTTCCAATTCTATTTTATATATATTAAATGCATCCAATATTTCCTTCAATGGCCCTATTTGTTTTGCCAGTTCGGGTGCCATTCCTTTCCTGCCCGCTTTATATTCGGTAAATTCCTTATGCCTGAACGTCGGTGCTCTCTTATCAAAAGCCACTCCTATGTAGTCCGGATTATAGTCATCCAACATTCTGAGTAGCATAGTTAAAAAACCGTAAATGGCATTTGTTTGCTTTCCATCAGTAGTTGTCAGGGGTGGCAGAGCATAAAATGCTCTATTAACCAGACTGTTTCCGTCTATGATTATTACACGTTCTTTCATTGGTATTACTCCCCTCTCTATGTATTTTAGTATATAAGTATTTTAACATCTATCATGCACATAGTAAAACCAATTTTTTGGTTCTAATTAACATTGTAAAAAATTTATTTGCCGGTGTTATTTTGTGACTAAGTATGTTATAATATTAAAAGAAGGCAAACTACAGCTGAATAATTAAATAATATTCGCCGATGTGTTGGAACTGGCAGACGAGACGGACTCAAAATCCGTTGTCCTTCGGGACGTGTGGGTTCGAGTCCCACCATCGGCACCAATAAATTATCCATAATCACCAAACTGTTTAAAACACAGTTCCAAAGATTATGGTTTTTTCATAAAAATAACCATAATCCTACAAATCGAATATTAAGTACAAAGGAGAAAACCATGGATTTCAGGCAATTAGAGGTATTCCTAGCTATTGCAAAGTTTAAAAGTTTTTCTAAAGCGGCAAAACACTTATATCTTGCCCAACCAACTGTGAGTAATCATTTGTCCAACCTGGAAAGAGATTTGAATACTGTTTTGATTAACAGATCAAGGTCCAATAAAAATATTTCCTTAACCAAAGCCGGTAAACTACTCTATGATTATGCAGTCAATATTATCAATTTAAGAGAAAATGCAAAATTCAAGCTAGACGAATTTAAAGGGAAAATCATAGGTAATATCGAAATAGCATCAAGCACGATCCCGGAACAGTATATAATTCCGGATATTATATGTGAATTCAATAAAATCTATCCTGATGTCACTTTTACTATATGTCACTATGATTCATCACAGGTTGTAGAAGGCATAGTTAGCGGCGATATCGATTTTGGAATCGTTGGTGCTAAAATCTCTCATAACCAGTTAAAATACATGGACCTGGTAGACGATAAGCTGGTTGTTGTTGTGCCATATAATTATTTTGATAAAAATGGTGAGAAAAAAATTGCATTAAAAGACCTGCTCAAGGAAAAGTTTATCCTGAGAGAACAAGGTTCGGGTACCAGAAGTGTAATCGAAAAAAATCTAAGACAAAAAAATATAGATATGGATGAACTGCAGGTTGTTGCCCATATCGAAAGTACCGAAGCGATAAAACAATGTATTAGAAGGGGGCTGGGCGTTTCAATTTTATCAAAACGTGCAATCGAAGACGAAGTCAGATGCAAACTGCTCGACTATGTAGATATTGACGGTTTGGATCTAAAAAGAAATTTTTATTTTGTTTGTCATGGTCAAAGATTACCGTCACCCCTTGAATTGGAATTCCAAAAATTTGTCTGTAATTATTTCGCATAGTTGTTTAAAACAAAACCCCTTTCGCAATATACAAGAGGGGTTTTATTTTAATATGTAAAAATTAAAAACAAACTACTAATCCACCTAATCCCGCGTGTGTTCCGATAACAGGTCCCATTGTCGTCACCAAAACCTGGGCAGGATTAAAACGTTTAATTATTTCCTTTTTCAGATCCAGGGCGTCTTCTATACAGTCACAGTGTGTTATTCCAATAATTTTATCCTTAAAATCTACATTCTTTTTTGCCATTTCATTTAACATAAACTCAAAGGCTCTTTTTTTGCCGCGGATAGTTTTTAATATTTTAACATACCCTTCCTTTACATGTACTATAGCCTTAAGGTTTAATAAATTGGCAACCATCCCTTTTGTTCGGGTTACTCTTCCCCCTTTTACCGCATTTTCCAGAGTCTCTAAATAAACCACTATTCTCATATTATCTCTGCACTCTTTTAATTTTTCAATTATTTTCTCTAATTTAGTACCCTGTTTTATCATTTCACAAGCCTTTAACACCTGTATACCCAAACCGATAGTACCACTCAAACTATCGAAAACTTCAATTTTTTTATCCACCATTTCCTTCGCCATAAGAGCACAATCTACGGTACCGCTCAGTTTTGATGAAAGATGTATACATAATGTTTCACCGGTTTTTTTAGCTGCATCCTTGAAAGCATCTATAAAACTCTGAGGGGAAGGTTGAGACGTTTTTGGAAGAGTTTTTGCAGACGACATTTTTTCATAAAATTGTTCATGGGTTAGGTCAACCCCGTCAATATAGTTTTTACCGTCTATTTCAATATTCAACGGAACAATCGTAATGTTGTTTTCTTCCAAAATTTCTTTCGGTAAATCACAGGAGCTATCAGTAATTATTCGCACTTGGTATTCCCCCTAATTAAATTTTATCTTTCCTATTATTGCTTATTGTATAATATATTCTCCACTATTTTGTATATTAACAATACCCTGTGTAATGCTATGGTGATTATACTAGAATTCTATGGAGTCTATACATTATACCATAAATTTTATTTTAATATATCTAATATTTATTGTTTGTTCACTGTATAATTGCTCAGCATCCAGTTTTCTCTGTTTTTTTTCATTTCAATTATGTACCCTATCTCCTCATTATAATTATTTTCATATCCCTCCACCTCCCACAAAATTGAAATTTCCAAAATAGCATTTTGGGGATTGTTTTCAATTACATGAATCTTTTCAATCGAAATATCGGATATCCGTTCATGAGATGTTGGAATAATTGACATTTGTTTATACATTTTCATATCCGATTCCAGCAACGGATCAGTAACAATTTCTCCCAGTTCTCTTCCCAGTTGAGATAAAGATGCATACTGTCCAATTAGGAAATTATTCCATATTTTGGTCCTTTCATAAAAAACATTTTTGACTCGCTCACACAGGTCCTGTTCAGTAACCTTGTTATTATAAGATGCAAAAATAAAATTATGACACATAACAGTAGCAATGATAAGCGCTATAATAATAATGGTAATAATTCTCTCCATGATTTTCCCCCTTCGTTTATAATCTTCATTCGCATGTGTATATAATTATAAACAAAAAGGATTGCAAAATTTAGTTTTTCTTAGCACAGGATAGACCTTTTTCCCAACATATAGTGTCATTTTGGGATAGCGTTCCACAATATATTG
>CAYOQX010000016.1:7001-20361 GCA_964406195.1 uncultured Alkaliphilus sp.
AGCAAATTCTACCGAAAACAATATATAATGATTAATGTTTTTATAGTATGTAACAACCTAATATTTTTCATACACAAGATATATGCGTTTTTAACAAAAAATCACCCTCGTTTGACTTCAAAAGTATCTCTGAAAGACAAACCAGGATGATTATATAATTGGACTCAAGAAAGGGAGTCCTTTTGCCCCCCGCCAACAAGGGGCTGGATGATTCCCATTATATCCGATTCATCCATTTTTTCTTTGTTTTTTAGGTTATTTATTATTTTCAATATTGATGCCAACTTTTTAAATTCGGCCAGTTCCTTTCCCGCCTCATCTGCAAATATCGGTTCCAATGTTCTAATATAGTCGTTTATATCAACTGCGGAGCCCCTATCTCGTGATGATTTTTGTAACTCTTTCAATTCCTTCTCCAACACCTTAAATTTGGCATCAAAATCAACCATCTGATGAATCAGCATTTTTTTTTCGTCATCAAGAAATTCACTCAGATCAACCAACATTCTACGCCTTTTATCCTCCAGGCCCGGTGCGGAGTATCTTGCCTCCGATGTCTCCGTCCTGGGTAGGTCTACCAATGTTTTCATTTTAGAGATGATCTGTAATATAATTTCCGCACTGTGGATAATATATTGTTCCTGCGGATCCATATACCCTCTCATTTTCTCCAGTAACTCAGATTTCCTATCCAGGTCATCTAAATCTATCTTCTGCAAGCTCAGTTTATCTATATCTTTACGATACATAAAAAACAAAAAAAGGCAAAAAAGTAACAGATTTGATTGAATCTGAGAATCCTTCTTCTGATTTTCCATTGCCTCCTCCTCCCGGCCTCAACCTATTATTATAGTATATGTATATTCAATCAAAAATGTTTTATTATTTTTTAAATTGTAAACATCAGCTTTCTCATTAGGCAGGGCCCACTTTATGGAACAATCAAATCAATTGCCCCCTTTTCAATTCGAAAATCCATTGGGAGTTTCCCACCTTGTTCACCATCCAAATCCACATATATATTATCCTCACAATAAACGCTGAAAGCATCCACCTGTATATACTGCAAGTTAGGATGGTTTGTATGGTTCCCCGATAATGCCATAAAAAAAATCCTTGCTACGTCAATAAATTGACCCTTCTCAACAATAAGCAGGTCAAATTTACCGTCATTAATATCAGCTTCCGGAGCTATATTTTTAAAACCGCCAACGGAGGGAGTATTTGCTACCAGAAAGAAAAGTATCTCCCTTTCCTCTTCCGTATCATTTACCTTCAGTGTTATATTTATCGGTTTAAATATTTGTTTAGGTAACTCCCTGAGACCCTCCAGATAATATGCAAATTTCCCCAAAACGGTTTTTGCTTCGGTAGACACCCTGTAAGCTACATCCGTAAGCAATCCGGCCGCTGCAACATTTAAAAAATATCTGTCCCCGCCTAACCCAACATCTATCTTCATCGTTTTTTCATTAATAATTATATTGGTAAATTCCTTTACCGTACGCGGCATTTTTAGGTAACCGGCAAAATCATTCACGGTACCTGCAGGATAAACTGCAAGTCTGGGTTTAGTTTTGTTAGCCATAATACCGTTAACAACTTCATTAACAGTCCCATCGCCTCCCACAGCCACAACTATATCATAATCATCTTTGCAGGCCTTTGAGGCAGCATGCATAGCATCCAGTTGCCTTTTTGTCATATATATATCAACATAATAATTATTTTTTTTCAGCTCCCCTGCTAAACCGGGTATATTTCTCTGCGCTATTTGTCTTCCGGAGCTGGGGTTGCATATAATTTTGATTTTTTTCATAATGATACCCCTTTCGATTTATAACAAAAATAAATAGTTATTTTGGTTTGCCCTGCAAACCGAAATTATGTTATAAGATAGGCCTATATATCTCCTTCCTGGTTTTGCTGTCACCATTTTTCTCAATTAAATCTTTGATGATATCACCTATTATAGCTATCCCCTGCTCGATCTCATCATCATTAACAGAAGCAATACTCAGCCTGAAATGCCTTTCACCACCTTGGTGTACAAAAAATAAATTGCCCGGGGCCAAAGCAACATTTTCTCTGATGGCCGATTCATACAATTTTTCCGAGGAAACCCCTTCAGGTAACCTGAACCAAAAATTGACCCCGCCCTTCGGACGGACATAATCAACCTGTGGGGGAATATACTTTTCGATGTTTTTTAACATAATATCGAAGCCCTCTTTATATTTCGTTCCCATGTACTCAATGTGTTCTTTCCAAGCGCCTCTGGCAAAATATATTTCTAACACCCTCTGTAAAAATCCCGAGGTGGAAATATCCGAAGAATGTTTGGCAAAAAGCAAGTGTTCATAAAATATTGACGGTGCTATTAAAAAACCTAATCTCAATCCCGGCATAAATATCTTGGAAAAACTTTTTACATAAATAACCAGCTCATTATGTATATCCAAACTTTTTAACGTAGTATTATCCTCGGAATAAAAGTTTAAATCGCTCAGATAATCATCTTCTACTATATATATATTGTGCTGTCTGCACAAATCAATAACCTTGTTCTTTTTACTGCGACTATATGATACTCCGGTCGGATTTTGAAAATTAGGCATTAAATATAAGAATTTAGGTTTGAAGACCCGAATTTTTTTGTCCAGGTCATCAATATCTATACCATCATCCAATAGCTCCACGTCTACAATCTTGGCTCCCCTGGATTTAAAGGAGGCTATGGCACCTGTATAAGAGGGGCTTTCAATAATAACCGAATCATTGTAATCAAGTAGTGCCTTTGCAATAATATCTATACCTTGTTGGGCTCCGGATATAATCTGTACACTATCAATATTCGTGGATATATTATATTCCTTTACATACTTTGTTAATACCTTCCTGAGAGGGAAGTACCCTCTGCTTTCATGATAATCAAACGCGTGCCCTTTGTCCCTATCCAAAACCTCGTTCAATGCCTTTTTGAAATCATCTACCGGGAATAGTTCCGGCATAGGGGTGGCACTGGCAAAATTGATCATGTCCTCCCGAATTTGAATTTGGCCCTGTTCTATAAAGGAGAGTGTTTCCAGATTGTTTGGTGTATCTTGTTCCTCATGTATATATGAAAACAGGTCGGGGGATACATATGTACCGCTTCCCATTTTCTTATATACCAACCCTTCCCGTTCCAAAACATGATATGCATTTACAACCGTAACGCTGTTAACATTAAGCTCTTTTGCTAATTTGCGTATAGGGGGCAGCTTTTCATCACTGCTCAGCTTACCCTCAAGAATAAGTTTTTTTATAAATTTATATAACTGAACATATAGATGTTCTCCCTTATCTTTGCACAATCTTATATCATCAAAACCCCTCATGAAATATCACTTCCATCCAAGTATTTATCTATATTATATCAGTATTATATGTTATTACCAAACCGAAAAAAGTCATCTATATTTATACATAGATGACTTTTAAAAAACTTTATTCTTTTATTATGGCTTTTAATTATTGACAGGTTCAATTTTCCTATAATACAGGTATTATATACCTAATTCGGTTAATTATCTTTATAACGATCAGCTAATTTTTGTAATTCCCTGGCCTGCATACCGCTTTCCTCGGCAAAAATTTTAAACATGGATGCTACCCTGGTATCTTCGGTCTGTTTAGAATAAACCTCGTAATCCCTTACCATTTCCTGTGCATCCAATAATTTTTTCGTAATCATATCTTTTGTGTTTATATCCATATACTACACCTCCTCCTTCTGTCATTATTTTGCTGGATTTTTATCAAATTATGTATATGTACCCGAGAATAGCTGTATAACAATTAGGTATAGTCTTATTTTTTACATCTGTATTTCGTTTATAGTAATTCTTTTATCTTCATTACAGTTCAGGCAATAAAAAAGATGAACACATCTGTTATGCTTCGCCCCATTTATTTGTTGAGTTATATTTTTATCCAGGTACGGGCTGTAATCATCAAAGTAATCCTGTATTGCACCCCCATCTTCCATTTGGCTGCCACAATCCGGGCATTTTATTATGTAACCTGAAAACCCATTGCAAATAGGACAAATCCAAACCATGGAGATCCCTCCTTCGTGCCTATGAATATTATATGTTGTTTCATTAAAAATAAACAAAAGATTTTATATTACAATACGGATTTTCTTTCCATATCATGTATATGTATTAATGTATATTATTTTATTTGCCGGAATAAGTATGACTATATGAATAAACAAGTCGGTAGCATTGATGGGAGGGGGATCCGACATTGAAAAAATATTCTTTTATTTACGGCACAATTTTGTTGGTTCTAGTTAATTTTTTAATCAGGTCTTTAGGATTTGTATATAGGATTGTACTTTCAAGATTGATAGGAGCCGAAGCTATAGGTTTGTATCAAATGGTGTTTCCTTTTTTAATGTTGCTTATAACCATAACAACCGCAGGAATCCCTATTGCGGTGTCCAGTCTTGTTGCTAAAGAAAACTCCCTAAACAATCGAAAAGGTGTATATAAGGTGCTGATCATAGCACTTTGTATAGGTGGACTTTTATCCTTGATTATATCTGTGTTAGTATCCCTTAATATAGATTTCATAGTTATTAGAATATTGAAAAACAAATCGATATATTATCCGTTTCTATATACAATACCCGCTATAAGTTTAATAACATTCTCCAGTATATTAAGAGGATTTTTTTACGGTTTAAAGGATGTGGTGCCACCGGCCAATGCTCAAATTGTGGAACAGCTGGTTCGCATAGTTTTTGTATTATCTTATTTAGTTTATACAAAACCATCCAATCCCGTCCTGGCGGCTACAATCGGAGCTATAGGTGTTTCCTTAGGAGACTTATTCGGATTAATATATCTGATATTCAAATTTAATTTTAAAAAAATAAGTCCCAAAAAGCATTTTCTAAAAATGTATTCCGCCTCCTCCATTAGGGTTGCATGCAGTATACTATATATATCTGTACCTATTACTATAGGTAAATTAGTTTCGGTGTTTATTCAAACAGCAAATTCCATTTTAATACCTCAAAGATTAATAACTGCCGGATATACAAGTTCACAAGCAATTCAGGCATTTGGCAAAATAACCGGTATGGCAATACCCCTGTTGTATCTTCCATTTACAGTTACATCCGCCTTGGCAGTTAACATAATTCCGGACATATCCGAACAAATAGCCATAAATAACATAAAAGATGTCCATTCCCAATCCAAGCTGGCAATAAAATTAACATTATTAGTAGCTATTCCAATAACATTTATATATGTTATTTTCGGCAATCATATTGCACAGCTTGTGTACAATCAGCAAGATGTAGGAAGGTATTTATCTATAATGGGATATTCAACAATATTTTTATGTATGCAACATACATTGTCGGGTATTTTGCACGGTATGGGAAAGCAAATAATAAATACAATTAATTATCTACTCGGAATACTAATACAACTCTATTGTACATATTTCCTGATTCCAAATCCTAAATACGGCATAAATGGCTTTTTTATTGGACATATCCTTTCGGCATTTGTGATTTTTATGTTGAATATGATTACCTTAAAACGAATAATAAACACACAATTTTCTATCATAAAGTCATCCGTTAAACCTATTATATGTTCCGTTTTTATGATGATATTGATGTTTTATAGCTATAAATTAACCTTCCCTATTATAAATAGCACACTCCTCAGCACCATGATTTCAGCAGTGTTGGGTTTTACTCTCTATATATTTTTACTATTTATAACTAAGGCCTTGGATATTAAACCGATTATAAAAACACTTCCGTTTCCCAGACTTCAAATATGGAATCTGTAGATCTTCCGATATTTCCCGGGAAATATATTCATCGGTCCAATTGTTTATTCTGTATTTTCGCAAAAAAATAAATCCTCCAAGATCGTAATGATATTGGAAGATTCTTAAAATAAATCCAAGATGCCGTTAACCGTAAAATTCACATCCCAGTCCTCTTCAAGGTGGGTGACACATTTTATTCTTCCGAAGTCCACTCAAAGGAGGCTTTCCGTCCAAATAAAAATATAATCTCCCGGATGTGTATTGTAGGTTGAATTTTACTGGGTCTTACGAACATCTCAGAATTTTTTATGCTCCTGTTTTTTCTTCATATATATTATACACCAAAACTTTGTTTTTATAAAATGAATTTTTTGCCTATAAACCCTGTTAGTGCTCTTTTACTCTGCATTCTGCGATACATCTATCTATTTCTTCCTCATTCAATGTTTCTTTATCTAAAAGGCTTTCAGCCACTGATTTAACCAACTCCATATTTTGCTCTATGAGGGTTTTGGTTGCATCATACAGGCCCTGCATTTTTTTCTTGCTGATTTCAATCAGTTTATCCCCTGTTACGCCCTGTTGGCCAAGCAACACATCATAATTAATCATGCCAATTTCTTCACTCATACCAAATTGCTTAATCATAGCAACTAACAGTTCTGTTGCTCTTTGAATGTCATTGCTTGCACCGGTAGTAACATTATCTCTACCAAATACCAATTCCTCTACAATTCTACCTGACAAAGCGATTTGGATATTGTTTATCATCTCTTTTTTTGTATTATACATTTTATCCGGTGGGATATTCATGCTAAATCCGCCTGCACCCTTTGTGCTTGGAATGATTGTTACTTTTGTAACCTTGTTCTCGGGACAAAGTAATTTAGTAGCAACTGTATGTCCGGCCTCGTGATAAGCGGTAATTTTTCTGTCTATGTTTCGGATACCGCTTCTGTCTTTTTTTTCATCTCCGGCAATTACCGTATAAAATGCCTTGTCAATATGGGTACCGCAGATAAATTCGGCATTATCCCTGGCCGCATTAATTGCAGCTTCATTTATGAGATTTTCCAGCTTTGCACCGCTGAAGTATACTGTTTGCTCTGCTACATGTTTTAGATTAACATTCGGTGAAATCGGCCTGTCTTTGCTGTATAGTTTCAAAATTTCATGCCTTGCTTTCAGATCAGGTAACCCTATTTCAATTTGTCTGTCAAATCTTCCTGATCTCAGAAGCGCCTCATCCAAAATATCCAACCTATTGGTAGCGGCTATCACTACAGTTCCTTCACTTCCTTTGAAACCCGACATCTCTGTTAAAAGTGCATTTAAGGTTCTATCCGATTCATCACTGCCGCCTAAACCGCGATCCCTTTTTTTACCTATGGCGTCTATCTCATCTATAAATATGACACATTTTCCTTTTTCCTCGGCTTCTTTGAATAATGATCTTATTCTGCCGGCACCGAGTCCTGCATAGACTTGTACAAAATCGGAACCCGATACCGCCAAGAAATCTACACCCGCTTCACTTGCTAAGGCCTTCGCCATAAGTGTCTTTCCCGTCCCGGGAGGACCGTATAAAATTATTCCCTTCGGCATCCTGGCCCCGTATTTTTCGTATTTCTTTGGGTTTTTTATAAAATCTACAAGCTCCATTATGTTCTCTTTTGCTTCTTCATTACCTGCAATATTGCTGAATTTTATATTTGAATCTTTTTGTGTCGAAAAATCCATGCTCGACATCTTATCATATTCTTTGGAAGCCTGTTGGAAATTATTTTTTGACAGATATATTACGACTCCAACAAAACCGCAAACCATAACAATAGTCAAAACAATCTGTCCAATAGAATGTTGTCTGTTTATTTCGTTTACCTCTATATTTTTCATTAACATATTTTCCTTAAAACCGTCTATCCTCGGGTTATCGGTTTTAAACTGTTTTCCGTCATTAAATTCACCCTTTAATTCAGCGGAATCAGATATATATATAGATTTAACCCGGTTTCTATCTACATTTTCCAAGAATTCCATATAAGAAATTTCATGTACAGGTTTTTTAAATTTCATTTTATATACATTCAACAAAATAACTGACAATAAAACCGATATCAATATTACAACAGCTATAAAATTTTTATGTTTTTTATTAAATTTCATTTTTGGCATAAAAAAACCCCCTTTAGTATTAAAACTTAAAATCTAATATGTATGGGGTAATTCATTCATATGTTAACATAACACTGATACTATGTAAAGACTAACATTATTTTACCAAAATCACCTCCTCTTTGAATATTCAAAATTGGGATACCGATATGTCAGTATCCCGCTGAAGCACAGTTATATTATCTATAAATTTAATTTTATAGCTATTTTATTTATTATCAGTCCTCTTGTTATCAAGATAAGTCAAAAAGTCCTTCTTGCACTTGGCATGTTTTTTATATTCCTCTTCCCCGATTATTCCCTTTCTCTTATGTTCTTTCAGTACCTCTACCATTCGTACAGATAGTTTTTCTAGCTCACCTTCAATTTTTTTAAATCTATCCCTCATTTTTCTGTTTCTCAGTTGTAGTTTTACCCCCACGTTTATTTTATCCACCCCCCATGTACTAGATAAATCACATATCCACCCTACCCCGGAAACAAATATTATGACAAGAATAATATTGTTTTCACTAGAAAATTATCATATCTATGGCTATCTCACATTATGTCTGTTTATTATATATCCTTACATTAGAGTCTTTTCTGTATTGACCGTCGGTTACCCTTTATATTTACTCAACTAACCGGATATGTCGCATGAATACCCGAATATAGTGCACCAATGCCCATACCAACTATTCGATTAAATCCAATTGATGTGCCATGTGCAATTAAGATAATTTTCTTTTTACACGGAAGGTTTCCCTGATTTCAATTAAAGGGGAATCAAACACCCCTTTAATTCCTCAAATCTATATCTACTCATCAGTGCAGTTCGGTCAGTTTTTGTAAATTCAATTTCATAAGATCGGTCTGCCACCTGTTTAATCCTTCGGATCTTGTTTCTGTTTACAATAAATGATTTATGGGTTTTAATAAAATGTTCACCTAGTTGTTTTTCTATATTTGATAAAATTTGGGGGTTTGGGTATATTCCATCCTCGCAATGAATTATCGTTCCCCTGTGTTGGGTTTCTATGAATATTATTTCGTCTAATGAGATGTATATAATCTCGCCTTTATTTTGAACAATGATTCTGTCAAAGGATACCGTATCATCTCTTTTTAAATTTATTGTGTTTCCCAGTTCATTTAATGTGTTTATTACTTTTTCCGTATCTATAGGTTTCAAAATATAATCATATGGATGTACGCTAAAAGAATCCAGGGCATATTTGGAATAACCTGTAATAAATATAAATTTTATTTCAGGACTGATGTTTTTAATAAGTTCAGCAATCTCTAATCCGTTTAAATTTTCATTTTCTCCCAGTTCAATATCCAACAATGCTATATGCGGCCTATATTTTCTTGCAATTGCAATGGCCTCTTTTCCCTTATCCGTATCATATATTTCAAAGTCTACAGAACTTTCTGTTATCAACTTTTTTATGAACCTTCGAGTATAATCTTCATCTTCCAATAACAATATCCTTAACATTCATATCAACCCTTATTTTTAAAACATTATCTCCCAGCCATTATTTTTTTAAGCATTCCGGTGTTTCCGGTTCATAAAAATACCAAATACTATTGACACTTACACCTGTCAGTGCCACAACAGTTAACAATGTTCCAACCATAGTTAATAACCTCAATTTTAAATTTTTAATCATTTATAATCCCCCTGTATTTGATTTAATGTATCATCGAGAATGTTTATAACCCTGTACCCCCAAGGTGTCATGAAAAACAAACTTGCTATCATTCCTAAAACAGATGCAAAGGTGCAGTCTAAAAGATTGAATTTAATAAACGCTGTATTTCCTACACATAATAAAGTAAGTACGGCAAAACATTTCTTTTTTTGTGTGATTTTCTCATTTTTATCTATCATTGATTCCTTATCGGTCCTGGCCGGAGCCCATTTTATGATAATATATATACCGGTCAAAAATGTCACACAGACCATAACAACCAGGAAGATAATATTTACCTCCCGAGTTGCCAACCCCCCTAATAATATAAAAATTATAAGTCCAACTGTTAAACATCGATAATATGTACTTAAATGAACACCTCCACCAAAGTGACGGAGTAGTATATAGCTAATTATAAAAATAATAGTCGTTTTGAAAATCCCTAAAATAAATGAAATTATTAACACGGAAAAAAACTTTACCATCCCGCCTAAAATAATCTCCAAACCATATCTGAAAATATCAATTCTGTCTAAGTCGGCCTGCAGTTTTTCACCTAATAAATTAGCTAGTTTTTCTGAAGCTTGTCTGACTATTTTTCATAACCCCCTCTTCTATAGGAAAACTGACAGTAAAAGTTGTTTTTTTACCTGATTTTATTTTTATTTCACCTTCATATTGGTCTACTAATGTCTTTACAATATATAGTCCATATCCTCTGGCTTTAGAATCCTTTGTAGTATAACCTTCTTTAAATATTAGGTCCTGTTCCCTGGATAGAATCCTGGAACCGTTATTATAAACATAAATCTTATACTTTTTACCCTCAAGTTTGATCTCCAAACCTACATTTCCTTTTTTGACATCTTTATTTTGATTTGCAGCCTCAAATGCATTATCTAATAAATTCCCAATTATACTGCATAAATCCCATGATGGGATATTTAATTTTGTTATGTTGCACTTAATAGCAAAATCAAAGGAAATATCATAACTTTCTGCCACCTTTTTTTTGCTGTTCAGGAGAACCGCCAATGCCGGATTTTCTACATGGACCATATCTTCAGTATGTCTATAATTTTTTGAAATTCCGTCTATATAGTTTCTTACACTATCCAATTCATCCATATAAAGCATAGCTTGAATAGTTTGAACATGTCTTGCATATTCATGTTTTTGTATCTGAAGGGTTGTTATCAGGTCCTCAATTTGTTTTAAATGTGTTTTCAATAATTCCATCTCGATTGTTTTTTTAGCATTACCTTCAATTTCTTTTATAGAATGCAGCACTAATATTGTCAGTATTAAAACTATTAGATTTACCAAAGGTGCCAGTTTCTTTAACGTAATTAAATCATCGGATACAAAAATAATTTGATTCAGTATAACTATTAGCAGGGATTGCACAAGAATTGTGGTTATAGTAAAAATATTTATATCTTTGGACAAATGTATCATTCCTCTGTATACAGGTTAAAATCAAACAAACACAAGTTTTTCTTTTGTACAAACAAATACAAAAACAGCATGGCCAAGGCAGATGGTATAAAAAAAAGTATATTTAACACAGGGTACTCGGCCAAATGACCGATTTGAATTTTATTTATCGACAATAACAAGGGTGCTGTAATACTTTGCAAAACTCCGGCTATCAGTACCCCCATAAAAACACCTATTGTAGAATATATTATTTTTATCTTTGCAACAAATACAACCAAAATGATCATCAAAATTGTTGTGACTATGGTATGTACCCCAAATGTCATAGAAGACCTTCTTATTGTATATGAAAATATAGCAACCAAAAACGCTATAATAAAACTGTCTTTAGTATTTATATCTATTCTAAACAAAATCAACCCTAATTTTAATATTAAAAATGCTTCGGGTAAACTCTGAAACAAAGCAACGTACCAAGGAATTTTATTCAGCATAGATTTTTACCCCCATGAGTTGTTCTATCTTTAGCCGGAGCAGACTGTACCTTTACGGGTGCAACAGACAAAATTCCGATTAATACTGCAAGTCTTTAAAGCTCCTATATGGTAACTTCTACACCCGTTGTAAAAATCCTCCTATGTTGTATGTAAATTACACAAATGTGGAATATCTTTCATAAAGACAGTATATATATACATGATAAACTGTTCAAACATGTAATTTAGGTGTTTTATATACATCGCGGTATGATTGGTGTTGACACGGTGTTCATAAAGTAGTATTATAATTATATAGTATTAGGGGACGTAGTTCAGTTGGAAGAATGTTTGACTGGCAGTCAAGAGGTCAGGGGTTCAAATCCCCTCGTCTCCACCACAATGAAACTCTACAATTTCAATAATTGTAGGGTTTTAATATTTTTATATCTATATGAGATTTGTCGACTGTGTGGTTAGTTATAGGAATGGTTTTATGAATTGAACCGGATGTGAGGGTCTATATAAATTTACTGGTCACTCTGCTCCAAAATTCAAAATCTGCCAATCTGAGCATTTTTATCTTGCAATCTGCTAACTTTGTATCTATTTCCGTAATATTGTTATATCTATGCTCCACTCCGTCAACTACAATAACCAGGGAGCTTTCAAAACGGTACTCTGGAATAACCTTAATTACTGCCGCTCGGGGCAGAATGATACTTGATGTTAAAGAGCGATAAACATTTGTATTGATAGGGGCTAGGGGTGTAATCTGCAGAATATCCAAACTTGGATCTATTATGCTTCCTCCGGCCGAGTAGTTATAGGCAGTGCTTCCGGTAGAAGTAGAGATAAGAACTCCATCCCCACTGAAATGTTGAACTAAATTATTGTCAACATAAATATCCAGGTGAATTACATGAGATCTGTTACCTTTGATCACTATTTCGTTAATACCCATTATTTCTATACAGTTGCTTTTTGCACAAATAATTGATTTAATAGGGGGGACCTCTTGTATACTATAATCTCCTGCTATATATTTTGCAATTAGATAGTCTAACTCCTTAAATGTTACTTCTGTAAAAAAACCGAGATGGCCTGTATTTATACCCACTATCGGGATATCGGGAAAACCATGTTCTCTGAGGGTCTTTAAAAATGTGCCGTCTCCACCTATGGATACAATTAATTCAGCCCGCTGATCTAATGTGTTACTTACCCTGTATCCTAACGAGTTCAACTTTTCCCCCAAATTTTCCGCCGTGTTTACGGATAGCTCCCTATTGTTATGCACAATGTTGATAATCTTGCCAGATTTCATAAACATTCTCCTTTATTATAGAAATATGACTGTTCGCTTATCATGCGCTATCACATCAAGAATAACAAGGCAACAATATGTTTTAAAATAGTTGGGTTTAACCTACACTATAAACATCCGCCCCTTATATTTGATAATAACATAATTTCAGACCAAACAGAAAAAAATCTTTAATAAAAATAAATTGACCGGGAGAAGATATAGAAATGATAACAAAAAACGATCAAAAAGAAAATATAATTGTCTATGATGCAGAATGTGATGACAGCGGGAAAACATTAAAACAAGTTTTAAGAGGAAGGTTAGATTTTTCCGGCCGTTTATTGTCCAAATTAAAACGAAGTAAAACCGTTTTTGTTAATGAACAATATTCGAAATATCACGAAATAATAGAAAAAGGTGACCGGATTAAAATT
>CAYOQX010000017.1:0-16605 GCA_964406195.1 uncultured Alkaliphilus sp.
TATCAAAACAGCAATATTTACTGCAATAGCTCCCGGTGTTGACTGGGCAATAGCTGCCATGTCTAATAATTCATCTTCAGTAATTAATTCCAGATCATTTATAAAATATTTTTTCATCATAGGAATAACTATATACCCACCGCCAAATGTAAAGGCACTGATGAAAAAAGAAATTTTAAAAAGTAAAAAATATGTTTTAATTTTTTTAGATTGCACAGTTATTTACCTCCATTCAAAAATTGACGCTACTCAAGTATATACCGTTGGGCTAACATAAGTAAAATAGTTCTACATTATAAAATCCATAACTAATTATCGGATATATGATTATTTTGAAATTATTAGGTATAATGGTATTAGTCAATAAAATATATAATTTCCGAAGGATTCAAGGAAAGGATGATTATTTGATTTACAAAAACCCTGATTACAGAAAAGCAAGGGGTGGCCATACACTATTGGTATCCTGTGGGTATTGTAAAACTGACATTGCCGAATATCAAAAAGTAGGGAAAGGGGGACTGCTTAGAATGTATATCGACAGAATTATTGAAAGTTCTGTTGACCTTTCTAAAAACCCCGGAGCACTGTTTTGTCCCAATTGCAACAAACAATTGGCAACAAGGGTGACCTTGAGGAGAAAAAATAAGGAGGCATATGTATTAATCAGATCTGTCTTTAACACCAGAAAAATAGATTAGGAGGTATATAGTGGATATTTTATCTGCAATCAAGGGAAGGAGAAGTATAAGAAAATATAGCAGTAGACCGGTGGAAGATAAAAAATTATTGAGGGTTTTGGAGGCTGCCAGGCTTTCTCCCTCAGCAAGAAATCAGCAAAAATGGAAATTCATTGTTGTGAAAGATTCAGAAATAAGGGAAGAACTCACCGAAGCAATAGGACAACCGTTCGTCGGAGAGGCACCGGTAATTTTGGTTTGCTGCGGCACGGAACCGGAGTCCATCATGAGGGGCGGTCAACCGCGGTATACTGTTGATTTATCTATTGCCACCGCATATATGATATTAGAGGCCTATATGCAGGGGTTGGGTACCTGTTGGCTGGGCAGTTTTGATGAAAGCATGGTAAAAGATGTGTTGGATATTCCTGAAAAGGTAAGAGTAGTTGCTATAACCCCATTAGGATATCCGGCGGAGTCTCCTGTGCAAAAACCAAGAAAAGGACTTGAGGAAATTATAAGTTACGATAAATACTAATAAATTACGCAGTTAATGGCACTGCCGTAAATAAAAATTTAAGGGACACCGATCAGAGGTGAAAATATTGGTTAAGGAGAAAAACAAAACGAGGGTATTTTTGTATGGAGGTATACTTATTGGCCCACCCATATTGATATCTAAGCTTGACAAAAAATATAAAATCGGTAAAAAAGAGTATGACATATATTTTGGTATTAATCTCTTAATGGGCGTAATTATCTCAGCTTTCTCATTAATTGTTTTAGTAGCCTGGTGCGGTTAATATTGATTAGCAAAAAATAAAAAACAAAGATTCCCGTTGTGGAGATTGTGCTATGGGGGAAATAAAAATGAACAATAGAAGAACCGGCAAGAGGTTATTGCAATTGTTTGCATTTGTTTTTGTAGTATCGCTGGTCAGTGTTGGCTTATGTACGGCAAATTACTATAATCTTCTTCCATGGAAGACCTATACCGCCGAAGATTTTAACATTAAAACAGTATACAGCAAGGTAGATTATAATAATAATGGAATTGACGATTATACAGATATCCTGCTTGGGGCAAAGATAGATGCCCAAAATCATCCCGCTTATGACGGGGCATATTACAGAGGGGGTTATCCCCCTGATGATATTGGAGTATGTACCGATGTTGTATGGAGAGCCTTCAAAAATGCAGGATTTAATCTACGAGAAATGCTTAATAACGATATCATCGCAAGGCCTAAAAGTTATCTTAACATCAAACAGAGAGATAAGAACATTGATTTTCGTCGTGTCAGGAATTTACGTATATTTTTCAATAAGTATGCGTTACCATTAATAACAGATATAACCCATATTGAGGAATGGCAACCGGGTGATATTGTTATTTTTGGAGACGATGAACATATCGGTATTGTGTCAGATAAAAGAAACAGGAAAGGGCAGCCCTATATTATTCATAACTACGGTCAACTAAAACGTGAGCAAAACTATTTAGGGCGCTCCAAGGTTACAGGTCATTATCGTTTTGATGTTTCAAAAATTCCTGAAGATATCATTGTAAAATGGTAGAATTAAAATCCGGATGGATAAGCACCCTATTACCGGATTTTTTATATATAATAGGAACCCCAAGGAATTCTGATAGGTTTTTTTCAGTCAGTATTTCATCCGTGGGCCCGGCCTCATAAATTTCACCCTTCTTTAACAGCAGGGTGTGTGAAAAAATTGGAAGTATTTCCTCTGTATGATGTGTTACGTATATGAGGGTAGGGGAATTTTTGTTTTGACTTAGATTTTTAATTATATCAAGTAACTGTTCACGTGCTATTATATCTAATCCTATACATGGTTCATCAAGAATTAATAATTTAGGTTTAGCCATAAGGCCCCTTGAGATCAGTATTCTTTGTTTTTCCCCTTGGGAAAGTGTCCCATATTTTCTATTCGCAAGGGCCAAAGCATCGAGTTTGTTTAAACAATTTTCGGCATGGATCCTGTCGTCCTCAGTAATCTCATCGTAAAGATCTACTGTTGCAAATTTCCCACTCATAACTATATCCATTGCTGTACTGTAATTATGGAATTTTTCCTGAATGGAGGAACTTACCCAGCCTATAGATTTTCTGAGTTTTCTCATATCATACCGGCCTACAGTTTTACTCAGCACCTTTAATTTCCCTTTTGAGGGGAAGATATATCCGTTGAGCATGCTTAAAAGCATAGTTTTACCTGCTCCATTAAGACCGAGGATTGCCCAATGTTCACCTTTTTTAATTGTCCAGTTTATATTTTTAAGTATATATTTGTAATTTCTTATTATAGATACATTTTGGAATTCTGCTATCAATTATATCAATCCCTTCTCGGATAGTTTACCATCTTAAGTTATAATTTTATAATAAATAATGATTTTTTGTTTTTTGGAGTATGTGTACAGACAAAACATAACAATCATATTAGCACATTAAAAATATTAATTCTACCCTTTATTGTATCAATACTGAGATTGTTAAACAGAACAACGAACAGTGTCTGTTTTTTTTATTGTTGACATATATAGATGGTCTATATATAATACATGTAGATTATCTACATATGAAAGGAGTTATGCTGATGAGCATAGATAAAAATTTAATCACCGGAAGCACGGCAATGCTTATATTAAAACTGCTTGATGACGAAGATATGTATGGATATCAGATGATTAAGGTACTGGCTCAAAAATCCGATGATACTTTTTCGTTAAAGGCGGGTACCCTCTATCCGTTGTTGCATAATCTGGAAAATCAGGGTATGTTGGATTCCTATGAGAGAAGTGCAGATAGCGGAAGATTAAGAAAATATTATAGTATTACCAAAAAGGGAAGAAAGATGTTGGCTGAAAGGGAGAATGAATGGAAAATTTATGTCGATACCATCAACCAAATTCTACGGGGAGGTGAAAGTTATGCAATATTCTGCTAAAGTAGATAAATTCTTAAAGACTGTCTGTGAACAGATAAGATGGGAAAAGGCCCACAATATAATTTGCAAGGAAATAAAGGACCATATTGTAGATCAAAAAAATGCATTTATGGATGAAGGTTTAGATGAAAAAGCGGCTACTGATAAGGCGATAAAGGAAATGGGCGATCCGGTTATGGTAGGTACGGAACTTGATCAGACCCATAGACCAAAGACTGAATGGGGTACAATTTTTTTAACCGGGGTCATGATTTTACTCGGATTTGGTATTAGATTTCTTGCTGCTTATGAACCGCATACACCTTTTATGCCGGGAAAGAGCTTAATTAGCATATTAATAGGCATGGGTTGTATGACAGCTGCCTATTTTGCGGATTTTACAATCATAGGGAGATATCCTAAATCTATTTTTGCAGGATTTACTGTTACAACAATAATTGCTATGTTTTTACCGTCTATTATTAATGGGCAATATACTTATATTCAATTTATTTTATTGTTGTTTCCGGTCGTGATGTCAGGAATAATTTATAGCATAAGGACCAAGGGATATATGGGGATTATTTTAAGCGGAATATTCTTTGTGTTTCCTGTAATTATAGGTGTTATGATACCGAATTTATCTATGGTGGCCTTAGTTATATCAACTTTTTTGATACTGATAACAATTGCTATTATGAACGGCTGGTTCAATGTAAACAAACTCTATGGTATCCTCCTTGTTTATATACCTATTACAGGTATAGCGGGTACGATATTTATCAAGTGGATACTCGGCAGCGGGTATCGCAGGAGCAGATTATTAAGCGCTGTAAATCCGTCAAGGGATCCTATGGGTTCGGGATATGTTGCGGTGAAAATGAGGGATATGTTGTCCAATGCTAAGTTTCTTGGAAGAGGAACGCTAGGAGTAAATTCCCATATGCTTCCGGAAATTAATACAGATTACATACTGACGTATTTAATCCATAGATTGGGTTGGGTATCTTTTATTGTAATAATGCTTATAATATCTATATTTATTATCCGTTCGTTTATTATCTGTTCTGAGCAAAAAAGTGTTTTGGGTAGGCTTGTATCCACCGCTGTTTTAACTACATTTACAACGGAGGTTGTTCTTTACGTTATAAGTAACTTGGGTTTTCCGGTAATAACCTCTACCCTACCATTTATCTCCTATAGCGGAATGTCTATAATTATAAATATGACTTTGATAGGCATAATGCTTTCGGTATTTAAATCCGGGGACATAGTAAGGGATGAATTGTTGTTGCAAAAAACCATCAAATAATATAACAAAACATGAATTATTATTGCAAAGATAACCAAAAATAAATTTTAGGGCAGAATTAAGATTAAAACATAATTAATATATGAATAATCAGAGATTATTTTGAGGATAATTAATTATATTATGGTATATTTATTTTCAAAGGGATATGAAATTGAATAGGGTGTTTTGAAAAATGTGGTAACTAAAAATTTAATAGGGGGTTAACAACAGATGAAAAAGAATGTAAAAAATAATGTGTTTTGGGTGGGTAAAGTTGATTGGGAACTCCGAAAATTTCACGGTGATGAACTTTCCACTCATAAAGGTTCAACATATAATTCTTATTTAATACAGGAGGAAAAAACGGTCTTAATTGACACGGTATGGGAACCTTTTGCAGAAGAATTTGTAAAGAATTTAGCAAAGGAAATTGATTTAAATGAAATAGATTATATTGTAGTGAATCATGGAGAGGTTGATCATAGCGGAGCACTGCCTGCCCTAATGAAGCATATTCCCGACACACCGATTTATTGTACAGCAAATGCTGTTAAGTCTTTAAAGGGTCAATACCATCAGGATTGGAATTTTAATGTGGTTAAGACAGGGGACAAATTGGATATCGGAAATGGTAAGGAATTAATATTTGTTGAAATGACAATGCTGCATTGGCCGGACAGTATGGCAACATATTTGACCGGGGATAATATATTATTTAGTAATGATGCGTTCGGACAGCACTATGCAATTGAGGAACTGTATAATGACCTGGTTGACCAATGTGATCTTTTCAATGAATCTATTAAATATTATGCAAATATTTTAACACCTTTTAGTGCAATACTGAGAAAAAAACTGGATGAGATCATCTCATTGAATCTGCCTATAGATATGATTGCTACGAGCCATGGGGTTATTTGGCGGGACAATCCTATGCAAATTGTTGAAAAATATTCCGAATGGGCTGACGATTACCAAGAAAATCAAATTACCATTATTTATGATACAATGTGGAACGGTACAAAAAAATTAGCTGAAAAAATAGCGGAAGGAATAGGATTAGCTGATTCGGATGTGGTTGTTAAGGTTGGTAATTTGGCCAAGAGTGATTATAATGACTTAATTACCGAAGTCTTTAAATCAAAAGCTGTTGTTATTGGGTCACCAACTATCGGGAACAATATTTTACATTCAGTAGCGAGTTTTATTCACTTAATGAAATTAATGAGATTCAAAAACAAAAAGGCTGCAGCATTCGGTTGCTACGGTTGGAGCGGTGAATCTGTAGAAGTTATAAATGAATTAATGGAGGACGCAGGTTTTGGGGTTATTGATGAAGGATTCAAAAACCTATGGAACCCTGATATTGATGCACAAAAAGTAGCAGTGGATTATGGTAGAAAAATAGCTGTGTTATAGTAAAAAACATAAGAAAGAACCCTTATAATCTAAAAAATTATACTATCCCACCGAATAAGGCGAGGTGTTTCGGTGGGATTTTGTTATTTGTTTGCGGATAATAACTTGACGCTGCCCTTTTTGTTCCCGGACTTGTAACTATTGACAATATAAGGTTATAATAAAAAGTAGGATACCGTTGACTATATATAAATTTTAGGAGGGGAAAATAGGGATGATAAAAGCTAAACTTGAGGACATAACTAAAATGGACGTGGATGCAGTAGTAAATTCAGCTAACGAAAGGTTGACGCCGGGGTCCGGGGTCTCCGGTGCTATACATAAGGCCGCAGGTACGGAGTTAGCCGAAGAATGTAAAAAACATAGTCCGTTAAAGGAAGGAAACTCTATTATTACAAATGGGTATGATTTAGTAGCTAAGTATGTTATTCATACGGTAGCGCCCAAATATTATCTCAAACAGGAGAATAGGGAAGAGTTATTAAGAAATTGCTATAAAACCTCCTTGAGGTTAGCAGATGAAAACAACTGCAAAACTATAGCATTTCCCGCTATAGGAATAGGTATATACAAATGGCCTGTTGATTTAGGGCTTGGTATTGCAGTAGAGGAAGTCAAGAAATATTTAAAAGGTGATAATAAAAATTTAGAAACAGTTTATTTCGCATGTAGAAATAACAAAGAATTGGCAGAAACTTATCAGAGATTAATAGATACAATTTAGAAAAAATATATTCAAAGCATTAATGAATTAGCAATAATAGATTAGGACATGCAATGGAGGGAGATTTGGTTATGAAAGCATTATTGGTAATTGACATGTTAAAAGATTTTATTGATGCAGATGGGGCCTTATCTACAGGTCCTGCAGGGGCAGATATAGTAGAATTTATAAAAGGAAAAATTCAGAAATTTAGGAATGAGGATTATCCTATCATTTACATATGCGATAATCATGAAGCGGATGATAAGGAGTTTAATATGTTTCCGCCTCACTGCATAGCCAATACCGAAGGTAGTAAAATAATTAAACAGTTAAAACCTGAGAAAGAGGATATAATTATTAAAAAAAGGAGATATAGTGCCTTTTTCGGTACTGATTTGGATCTGCATTTAAGGGAAAAGAAAATAGATGAGATATATCTGGTGGGAGTGTGTACAAATATATGTGTCTTGTATACAGCGGCGGATGCCAGAAATTTGGATTACAAGGTAAATATATATGAGGATGGTGTTGCATCATTTGACGAAGAAGCACATAGCTTTGCATTAAAGGAACTGGAGACAACTTTGGGATGTATTATATTATAATGTGCAGGCCCTACTTTTGTAAATTTGAACCGGGTTATTTTGTTATTAAACAATAGAAAATCCGAAAAATTTTAAAGATTCCGTGGGAAAACAGATACCTACCTTCTCACGGTTTTTTATGCTTTATTCCAAAAAGTTATTGAACAGCCTGATGGTATCGACCTGTATTTTAAAATATGTTTAAGGATAAGATAGGATAAAGTTCCTTATTATTCTTGAATTGGGCGATTCAATTATTAGTATTGATAGAAAAAGGTAGGTCAATATATGAAATACTCAATAAAAAAAGCAATATATGTTGTTTTAGCCTTTTTATTTTTGATTATAGGTGCTATTGGTGCAATGTTACCGATTTTACCAACAACGCCATTTTTGTTAGCAGCCTCTTTTTTCTTTACAAAGGGATCAAGACGTTTTAATAAGTGGTTTGTATCTACAAAACTATATAAGAATTACCTAGAGAACTTTGTGGAATCAAGGGCTATGGCATTTAAAACTAAAATAAAAATTTTAATTCCTGTAACTGTTATGTTAATTATTGCAACTTATTTAGTAGGTAACATACATGCAAAAATAGTTATTGTTTGTGTTATGTTGTATAAGTATTATTATTTCATATTTAACATAAAAACCATAAATGGAAAGGCGGCAGGGGGAAAAATATCGCAAAAGGAAAACAGGGGGTTTTAATAAAATTTTATTTTTCTTTATAGGAAGGATATGAGACAATCCAGAACAGGATGCAGGGTTTGAAGATACTTGGGGGAGATAAGTTATGGCATTAAAACTATTGATACTTGCTGCTATAGGTGGAATTATAGGTTGGATTACAAATCTATTAGCAATCAAAATGTTGTTCAGACCTTTTCAACCTATCAATGTTCCTTTAGTTAATTTTAAGATACAGGGGCTTATACCAAAGCGAAAAGCTGAAATAGCAAAAAACATAGGGGAGACTGTTGAAACAGAGTTGTTATCGGCAGAGGAGATTATCCACAAATTAATTAAAAACAATGACAAAGATGAGATTCTGAGGATAATCAAAGATAAGATAACAATAATTGTCGAAAATAGGCTCCCATCTATTATTCCATCTATCCTCAGTAATAAAATATTGGAATATATTAACAATGTAATAGATCAGGAAGGTGACCGTATAATCATGGAATTTATAGAGGATATGATTATAAAGGCTACTACAAATATAAGAATTGGGAAAATGATAGAGGATAAGATAAACCAATTTGAGATGATGGAACTGGAGGAAATAGTTATTAGAACAGTAAAAGCCGAATTAAAACATATTGAAATACTTGGCGGTATACTCGGGTTTTTAATCGGGATATTTCAAGGTATGATTATTTTGTTACCGTAAAAACAAATTGATTTGTGATGCAAAAGTTCGATTAAAAATAACAACTTGTAGAATATTCAGACAAATATTCTCATGTTAAATATATATTGTTAATTTTTTCATAGTATGTAATAATTGAATTGGGAACCGATACGGCAAAACAAAGTGTATCGGTAATTAAATCAGAAAGCATCAAATAGAAATATATATTATATTTTAAGATCCCGGATATTTATATGGTACAAAAATAAAGGAGAATAATTTATGTATGGAAGTGATGCTATTCATTATCCGCAGGATGAAATGAACACCGTTTTGTTACCTGTTACGTCAGGATGTATATATAATAAATGTATATTTTGTTCTATGTATAAGGATGAAGAATATTCTGAGATTTCATTTGCAGATATAGAAATGCAACTGATGAATACGGATACCTATACTGAAAAGTTATTTTTGGTGGGTTCCGACCCCATGTCAATAGGTTTCGACAAAATGAAACAATTGTTGGATATGATTCATCTGTACTTACCGTATTGTTCACGTGTAGCATCGTATGCGGCCATAAGGAGTATCGCCAAATACTCAGTTGAGGAACTTTCCATTCTTCATGATAAGGGGCTCAGATTGCTATATATCGGTTTTGAGACCGGTAGAGATGATATATTGAAATTAATGAACAAAGGTCACACTGTGGAAGAGGCAATTCAACAAGCAAAAAAACTCAATGAAGCAAATCTGATATTCAATTCCATCATAATGTATGGGATAGCAGGCAAGGGTGAATCTGTAAAAAACGCAGTTGCAACCGCCGAAATGATTAATCAATTTACAACGGAGAAGCTTATTACCATGAATTTGGTAATTATGGAAGGGGCAAAATTGCGGGACATGGTGAAGGAACAGGCATATATCCCTGCAGACAGAAGGGAACGGTTGATGGAAATAAAAACACTCTTAGAAAATCTTAATCCCAAGGAACCGATGATTTTCGATACAACCCATCCAACCAATTTGGTTAGAATGAAAGGTACAATACCGGCTGAAATAAGAAGGTTGAACAGGGAAATAAGGAACCATATAAAAATCTTTGATGGCCAATAATAAAAGGTTTATATTTCCCGACGGTTGATGTTTTCTGATGAGTGTCCCTTCGTGCTTATGAAATTCTGTAAAAATTATTGACATATGTCATGAACTAAGTATAATAGTAATTGGAGGGGTTAAAATAATTGGGAGGTGAACCATATGCCGAGAAGAGATGGAACCGGACCGACAGGTATCGGGCCGAAGACCGGAAGAGGCCTGGGGCCTTGTACAGGTCCAAGATTGACCGGGTATTGCACCGGTTTAGTAATGGGCTTAGGTCGCAGGTTTTTCCGCAGACGTGGTTTTGCCGGAGGTCATAGAAGAGGTTTCGGTATAAACAGAAATTCGGCAGGGATGCAAAAAAAATTGTTTTAGGAATAAAAAACTGTTATGGAATTGACTTAGAATCATTTTGAAAAGGCTGGGAAATCTGTGACAGACATTGGAAGTAACTGGAGGATACTCTGGTTATTTCTGATTATAATGGGGTGATGAAATTATGGCAAGACCGGTCAAACGGAGAAAAGTATGTCGTCTGCCGGAGAGTAACAGGTTTGGCCCACTCGGCTCTGCTTCGGATGATGAGGACCATATAAATATGCAAGTTGATGAATATGAAACAATAAGGCTTATCGACCTTGAAGGCCTCACCCAAGAGGAATGCGCTGCTCGAATGAATATCGCCCGTACCACTGTTCAGGGAATCTACATGAGGGCGAGAAAAAAGTTGGCGGAAGCACTGATAAATTGTAAGGTGCTGGTAATCAGAGGGGGTAAATATCAGCTTTGTAATGGACATGGACAAAGATGTGGCCGCGATTGTCACATGCACAGGCACAGACATGGACATGGTTCGGGTTTTGCACGTAATAAAAAAGGTCGGGACGGTTGATTGTACTGTTCACAATAAACAAATGTATCGGAGATTTATCCGATGAAAACAGAACGGAGGGTTAATTATGAAAGTAGCTATACCTGTAGATAAAAAGGATATGGAGACAAGTGTATGTGATTCCTTTGGACGGGCTCCTTATTATCTTGTTTATGATACGGAAACAGAGGAAGATGAATTTATTGACAATAGCGCGGCCGCAAGTTCAGGTGGTGCAGGGATAAAGGCTGCACAAACAATAGTAGACACGGGAGCGGATGCTCTATTGACTCCCAGATGCGGGGAAAATGCGGCCGATGTGTTGAAGACCGCGGATATAAAAATATATAAGACGGAAAACATTTCTGCGAAAGAAAATATCAATGCCCTTGTTGCCGGAGAACTTTCCTTGCTGGATGAGATCCATGCTGGACTCCATGTGCGCGGACGTAAGAGAAGGGGAAATTGATATGATGGTGGCAGTATTGAGCGGTAAAGGGGGTACAGGGAAAACATTGGTATCGGTAAACTTGGCTGCGGCAGCCGGAGAGTCGGTTTATATCGATTGTGATGTGGAAGAACCGAACGGCCATTTGTTTTTTAAACCCGAGGATGTCCAAGAAGAAGAGATATCAGTAAAAATTCCCGTGGTTGATGATGAACTGTGTGACGGATGTCGGAAATGTGTTGATTTTTGCGAATTTAACGCACTTTCCTATGTTAATGATAAATGGATTATATTTGAGGGTATATGCCACTCTTGCGGCGGCTGTACATTACTCTGCCCCCGGGATGCATTAACTGAAAAAGAAAAGGTTATAGGCAGGATAGAGAAGGGTATGTCGGATGGTGTGCATGTGAATACGGGAATATTGAATACCGGTGAAATATCAGGTGTTCCGATTATCAGCAGGCTGTTGGATGATAATAAAAATGTTACTGATATTCCGATTTTTATTGACTGCCCTCCGGGCAGTGCTTGTGTTGTTATGGACAGCATCAAGGATGCGGATTATTGTATTTTAGTAGCCGAACCCACATTGTTCGGTGTTCATAATCTTAATATGGTTTATGAACTAGTGAAGGTATTTAACAAACCATTCGGTGTGGTTCTAAACAAATGTCTTGACGGAAAAAACCCTGCTGAAGAATTTTGCCTGGAAAAGAACATTAAAATTTTAGGGCGAATCCCTTTTGATAATCAGCTTGGAGTGTTAAATTCAAACGGAGAAATAGCAGCCAGAGTAAGTAAAAAATATAAGGCAACATTTTCCGCTCTACTGAAGACGGTGACAGAGGAGGTGCAGCATGAAGCAATTGCTAATTCTTAGCGGCAAAGGCGGTACGGGAAAAACAACATTAGCAAGTGCATTTATAAAACTTGCCAATGCCAAGGCATATGCAGACTGTGATGTAGATGCACCTAATCTGCATCTTATAATGGAACAGGATTTTGAACCGGAAAAAACGGATTTCTATGGATTGCCGGAAGCTGAGATAGATACCGAGCTGTGTATTGAATGCGATAAGTGCAGACAACATTGCAGATTTGATGCAATTTCAGCAGAAAACGGCTATAAGATAAATCCTTTTGCCTGTGAGGGTTGCGGGGTTTGCAAACTTGTTTGTCCTGTGGGAGCTGTGGCTTTAAATCCGGCTGTAGCAGGTGAATTGATGTTGTATTCCGTCCATGGGGAAGAGGTGTTTTCAACAGCGCAGCTCAAGATGGGGTGCGGCACTTCCGGGCTGTTAGTTGCCGAAGTAAAAAAACAAATGAAAACGGCAGTAGATGATCAGGGTATTGATACGGAATTTGCAATTATTGACGGTTCTCCGGGAATTGGCTGTCCGGTCATTGCATCGCTTAGCGGTGTTGATATGGTTTTAATTGTGGCCGAACCTTCTATATCAGGTATTAGCGACATGGAAAGAATTATAGATACAGCAGCAAAATTTGGAATAAGGACAGCAGTGTGTATTAATAAATACGACACAAATCTCCAAAACACGGAAAAAATTGAACTATTTTGTAAAGAACACGGTTTAGCATTTGTCGGTAGGATACCATTTGATTCCGAGGCGGTAAATGCTATTAATAATGGCCAAACTATTGTGGATATAGACTGCATATCCGGTACAGCAGCCAAAAAGGTCTATGAAAGAACAGTGGAAACACTTTTTGAGGAGAGCGAAGGGTTAGGAGCATGATTATCAAAACACTGGCAGAAAACACATCTATATCGAGAAATTTTGATAATGAACACGGGCTCAGCCTGTACATAGAAACAGGAACCTCAAAAATTTTATTTGATGTCGGGGCAAGCGGACTGTTTTTGGAAAATGCCGAAAAATTGGGTGTAAGTGTTGCCGATATTGATTTTCTTGTAATCTCACATGGGCATTATGATCATGGCGGTGGATTGGGGATATTTTTGCAGAAAAACAGCACGGCCGACGTGTTTATACATGAGCAGGCATTCGGAGGACATTATGCTCAGCGTGCAAATAACGATTTGGAATATATAGGTTTGGATAGGGATTTGCGAAGAAACAGTCAAATAGTATTTACGTCGGATAATTTTATTATCAGTGAGAAAATCCAATTATACTCAGATGTTGATAAAAAAGAATTGGAACCATCATTGAATAGCAATTTGTTCATAAAAAGAGACGGGCAGGTAGTAAATGACATTTTCATTCATGAACAAAACATTATAATAGATGAAGGCGATAATATGTTTCTGCTAACAGGCTGTGCGCATAATGGTATTATCAATATTGTTGAACATTTCTATAAACTGAGAGGAAGTATGCCTGATTATATAGTGGGTGGATTTCACCTTTCGGGTCGTTCCGGCGATGAAACCCCCGATGTTATAGACAGAATAGGTAGGTATCTTGCAGATACGAAGGCAAAATGTTATACATGTCATTGCACAGGTATAGGGCCTTACAACAGGCTTAAGGCTATTATGGGTGATAACATTGAATATCTGTCGGCCGGTAGTAAAATATCAATCTGATTTTATTGATGAGGAACTTAAAAGCGGGAAAGGATGGGGGAAAAATGATTAAAATTGCGGTAGCAAGTGAAAATGAGACTGTAGCGGAACATTTTGGACATTGTACCAATTTCAATATTTTCGAAATCGAAAACAACCAAATTGTAAAAAGTGAATCTATACCGAATCCGGGGCACAGGCCCGGCTTTTTGCCGAATTTTCTAAATGATATGGGTGTTAAGGTAATTATTTCAGGTGGTATGGGGGGCGGGGCCATCGATATATTCAATTCAAAGGGTATTGAGGTTATTGTTGGATCGGATGGTAACGCTAGTGAGGCGGTAGAAGCATATTTACAAGGTCTTCTAAAATCCACCGGATTTGTCTGTCAAGGACGTCATGACCGCGGTGAATGCGAAAAAGGGGAACATCCCTGCCATTAGTGAACTACCTTAACAAATAAACATCAAGCAAATACTTGGGTACCTGCATTTTTATTTTTGTGGGTACTTTTTTAAAATTCATAATATGATATTTTAATATTACATTATTATGATACAATGGTTTAGTAACGTCATGTTAGATAATTATATATAGCTTGGAAGTCAAAATATTGTTTAAAAGAATGAATAGACATATCTTGGGTAAATGAAACTTAGGAGGTGCTTATATGAAGTTAGGATTTGTAGTCAATCCCATCGCCGGTATGGGGGGAAAAGTGGGGCTTAAAGGTACAGATGGTCCGGAAATTTTAGCAAAGGCACGCAGTTTGGGTGCCATACCCGAATCCCCTGATAAGGCCGTAAAAGCATTAGAGGTACTGCTTCCTCTCAAAGATGAAATAGAAATTTACACTTATCCGGGAAGTATGGGGGAAGAAGAGGCCATCGAAGTAGGGTTTGAACCTGTGATTTTAAATAAAATAGAGGGTGATACCGGTTCTGAGGATACAGTGGAAGCTGCCAAAAAAATGCTTGAAATGGGTGTAGACCTGATATTATTTGCAGGAGGGGACGGTACGGCACGTAATATTCATGATGCCGTGGGTGACAAAATCCCGGTTGTCGGGATCCCTACAGGTGTTAAAATACATTCAGCCGTATATGCAAGTTATCCAAAGGCTGCAGGAGAAATAGCACTGAGGTTTTTCCAAGAAGAAATGGAAACAAAGGAAGCGGAAGTAATGGATATAGACGAGGAAGCATTCAGGGCCGGTGAGGTAACGGCGAGGCTTTATGGATATATGAAAATTCCTTTGGAAGAGGAATTAACTCAGGTAACAAAATCCGGTGGAATAGGAACAGAAGAAGGGGCTCTGTATGAAATTTCGGAAAAAATTGTTGAGACAATGGAAGAAGATGTATATTATATAATCGGGCCCGGTACATCCACCAGACCTATTATGGAAAGACTGGGTTTATCCAATACCCTTCTGGGGATAGATATCATAAAGAACAAACAATTAGTAGCATCTGATGTCAGTGAAAAACAAATATTAGATACTATAAAAAATGATGAAGCTAAAATAATAGTTACTGTTATTGGAGGACAGGGTTATATATTCGGAAGGGGAAATCAGCAAATAAGTGCAGAGGTCATTAAAAAGGTAGGAAAAGAAAATATCCGGGTAATAGCATCAAAGAACAAACTTCTTTCTTTAGGACACCGACCGCTCCTGGTAGATACGGGAGATGAAGAGGTAAACAGCATGTTTGACGGATATCTCAGAGTACTGTCTGCATATAATACGGAATCGGTACAAAAAGTACGGGGACTGCAATAAACACGGATGTTCATGATAAACACAATAAATATACACAAATAGGGACGAGTTTAAACTCGTCCCTATAATATTCATATTTTTTATATTGTTTGCTATGGATTATTTCAGTTTTATAACATAGATGATAATACATCGGCTTTTGAAACAATTCCTTTCAGGTTTTTATCTTCAGTAATTACTGCAATAGGATATTTTGTCTCAGCTGCCATGGGAATTATATCGTGTAACAGAGCATCAGGTGATGTAGTCTTTATGTCTCTTATCAAAATGTCGGGGATAGTTAGCCCATCCCTGTTCGCTCTGATAGCATCATCTATTGTAATGACTCCCTGAAGCCTCATTTTTTCAGCCACTACATAGGCGCTGGAAACCTTATTGGTTCTCATCATGTTTACAGCATAATTAAGATTATCTTTCATGCGCACTATGCTATTTGGAGTAATCATTACATTTTTGACACTTATGACTTGCGTTTTGTCCGCACCGTCTATAAATTGTTTTACATATTCATCCGCCGGGTTTTCACTCATTTCTTCGGGTGTGGCTATTTGTACTAATTCTCCATCCCTCATTATAGCTACCCTGTCACCCAGTTTGAATGCCTCGTTTATATCATGTGTAATAAATATTACGGTTTTTTCTAATTTTCTTTGAATTGACAGCAATTCAAATTGCATATCTTTTCTGACCAGAGGATCCAGTGCTGAAAACGGCTCGTCCATAAGTAAAATTTCCGGGTCATTTGCCAAGGCCCTTGCTAGGCCGACCCTTTGTTTCATCCCTCCGGAAAGATTTGATATAGGCTCATGTTCGGACCCTTCCAGGCCTACCATGCTTATCATTTCTTTGG
>CAYOQX010000017.1:16615-19836 GCA_964406195.1 uncultured Alkaliphilus sp.
TGCCTTTAATTTCAAGGCCGTATTCCACATTGCCCATAACATCTCTATGTGACATCAATCCAAAGTGTTGAAATACCATAGAAACCTTATCTTTTCTGTAATCAGCCAGTTCTTTTCTGTTAAATTTTCCGATATCCTTACCTTCAAAAAAGATCTGTCCGGATGTTGGCTTGTTTAGCATATTAAAACATCTTACTAATGTTGATTTACCGGAACCTGACAAACCTATAATAACAAATACTTCACCTTTTGCTATTTCTACCGATACATCCCAAACGGCTATAGTTACACCGGTTTTTTGGAATATTTCATCTTTTCCCGTTCCTGTTTTTTTTAGTTTAGAGGCGGTTCTTTTGTCTGAACCGTATAATTTATACAGATTTTTAACACTCAGTATATTATTATTCTGCATTATGAGTCACCTCACTGCGTTGTGCCAGTCCCTGGGTAATTCTGTCCAGAATTATAGCAATAATTACAACTGCCGTTCCTGATATTAATCCTCTGCCTATCTCTATACGGTTAACGGCTATTAATACTTCCATACCAAGACCGGTTGCACCAATCATTGAAGTAGTAACAACCATAGCCATAGCCATCATAATGGTTTGGTTAATCCCGGTCATTATGGTAGGCAGGGCCTGCGGTATTTGCACTTTAACCAAAGACTGCAACTTAGTAGAACCAAAGGCTATAGAAGCCTCTATTACTTCCGTATCTATTTGCCTGATTCCATGATTTGTCAGTCTGATCATTGGAACAATAGAATAAATTGTGGTAGCTATTACAGCAGGAGGTTTGCCTAATCCAAAGAATAAAAGAGCTGGTATTAAATAGACAAACACCGGCATGGTTTGCATTGTATCCAGTATAGGCCGGACTATTATATCTGCCCTGTCACTGGATGATATAAGTATTCCCAAAGGGAATCCTAATACTAATGAAATAATTACCGAGGCTATAACAATAGATAGTGTTTCATTCATAAGGTCCCATAAGCCTATAGACCCTATGAGGAATATAAGTCCTGCATATAGGACTCCCTTGCTAATTTTTCCGCCCAACTTCCATCCGAGTATAAATACTATTAAAATAAACACAAACCAAGGCATATGATTCAATGCTGCGTGTATTATATTAACAAAACTATTCAAAAATGATCTGATTGCATTGAAAAACACATCATATTTTATACTGAAATTTCTTACAACCGTATCTATTTGGTCGGTGTTGACTGGAATTTTAAAGGGAAAACCGAGCAAAAAGTATGATATCATAAATTTTCCCCCTTTATTATTCTAGTATGTCTCTAACAACTTGTGCTTCATCAGGAGCCAACCATTCGTCTATCAAATTATCATAGGTTTTTAAAAACCATTTAGCTGCTTCCTCATAGCTGGCGTCTGTGTCTTGTATATATGCTAAGGCTTCTGATGTTAATGCACTTGATGTTTTATATTTACTTAAAAATTCAAGTAATTCTTTTGGAGCGGATTCGGCAAAATTGTTGCTTACTCCAATTGCTACCTTTACAGTAGGCAATTCTGTTTTGCCATCCAAATAGGTATCCTCATCAAACGGCTCATCTTCCAGTAATACAAAATCATATTTTCCTATTAACCAAGTCGGTTCCCAATAATAGGCTACTATCGGTTCGCCCCTTTCATATGCGTCTGTTATTGCAGCTGAAAGCGCGGCATCCGATCCAGGCCTAAAATATATAAAATTTTCGTCCAAACCATAATGTAAATATTTGTTATGCATAATTTCATCTACTTCCCAACCGGGAATTGCACCATAGACCCTTCCCATGCTTGGGTCTTCATCATCAGGAAATATGTCAGCATGTTCATTAAGATCCTCAACACATTTCAGATCCGGTGCCAAGGCTTCAATTTCTCTATCTTCGTCACCTTCTATTACATATCTAGGCACATAGAATCCTTGGAAATTGTCATCAAAATTAACTCCAAGCTCTTTTAGTTTTCCTTCTTCAACATCTGCCATGTAGGTTGGTAAATTATCGGTCCAGATTTCCATATGTACATCGATTTCACCTTTTAGCAGACCTTCATGTGTCACCGGAGTTGTACCCGGCACTTCTCGCCAGTCATACCCATAGACTTCCTTTACTATTAGACCGGCTACCGCATTGTGGAATTTATTACTTTCCCATCCTGCATCCGCAAAGGTAATCTGATCTGTAGTCTTTCCGGAACAGCCGACAATAATTGTAACTATTAACAGAGCTGCTATAGTGATGCTCACAATTTTCCTAAGCCTTTTCATTTTACACACCTTTCCTTTTTATTCTAAATCTAATTCATGTATGTTTTTCATGTTAACATTTTTTATATAAACCTGTCAAATTAATTTCCGGGCATTTAGTAATACAGTATATTCTTTTTATTCGATTTTTTGGTATTGATTCGGTAGGTTATGATTAGTATCCTTTGCGGAATGCCGTCATGTTAATCATTTTAAAATCAAGTATTGTGACTGCTGCAAATATTTGTGTTTTAATGTTCAAAATAGTATACTATAATGCAAATAAATAAATATTTAATATAAAATACTATCTTAATTATTATGGATGGGAAGGCGATACTGATGAAAAAAACAACTATGGTGATTATTTTAATGATTTTGGTTATATTATCATTTTCAGGATGCCAAATAGGGCAAAAAAGTGAATATACTAAACATAGCGACAGTTTTTTTGGCACATTCGACACAATAGTGCAAGTTGTTGGTTATACTAAAACAGAGGATGAATTTAATTCGTATGTCAAACAAATTGAATCCAGATTTCAGGAACTTCATAAACTGTATGATATTTATAACAATTATGAAGGTATTAATAACGTTAAAACTATAAACGATAATGCGGGTATAAAGCCGGTAGAAGTTGACGAGCAAATAATAGACCTCATTAAATTTTCTAAAGACTGGCATGATCGTGCAATGGGTAAAACCAACATTGCGATGGGTTCTGTGCTTAGAATATGGCATGACTGCATGGAAGAAGCAGAGCGTAATCCTGCAGATGCCGGAATACCGTCTATGGAGGAGTTACTGGAGGCATCAAAACATACGGATATAGATAAGGTTATAATAGATGAAGAAAAAAGTACCGTATATCTTGAAGATAAAAAAATGAGCCTGGGTGTAGGGGCGGTGGCAAAGGGATATGTAACCGAAATTGTAGCAAAAGAAATCAT
>CAYOQX010000018.1:0-19475 GCA_964406195.1 uncultured Alkaliphilus sp.
GGATGCCCCTGCTAATATCAGAGTGGGTATCCCTTTTTTGCTTCCAATGTTGTTTTCTATTAATTCAAGCATTGAAGGCACTACAACGGCAGGAGAAACCGCAGCAATGATAAAACCTAATATCCCTCCTTGGATAAAAGTGAAATTTAGAAATTTGACCGATGCGAAACCGACAAATAATCCTTCTATTAAACATGGTATAGAACTTATTTTTAATGCAGTAATCCCGGTTTTCTTTAAATCATCCTTTTTAATTCCAAGCCCCGCCCTTAATAAAATAACTATAAGAGCAATTTTTCTCAAATCCGCCGATATTGAAATCATGTCCGGTTGAAGCACATCAAATCCATATGGACCTATAATAACTCCTAAAATCAGCATCCCGAGCAAACCCGGCATTTTCAATTTTTCAAACAATTTATTCGCTACTAATCCCAATAGTAAAATTATCGCCAAACTTACGGCCATTAAAATCAACTCCTTGTTTTAAATACAAAAAACTCCTATAGAAATGTCCTCAACATTTTCCATAGGAGTCATCAGCTTTACGCGGTTTTGGCGAACCCCATCACCATTTATTCAGCTTTGCTAAAAATTATACTATGGGATGTTAACTATGTCAACAAAAAGCAATAGAAGCAATAGGGACTAGAAGCAATAGGGACGGTTCTTTTTGCTTCTGGTGCAGTAGGTGCAGTAGGGACGGTTCTTTTTGCACACCGTTTTTTCAGTGCGACAGTGTAAGAAAAAGGGGTTGGCGGCGATTTTAAGTTAGAATATGATATCAGAAGCAAAAAGAACCGTCCCCTGTGCTTTTTTTGTGCCTTTTATTCAACCAAGTCTTCTATAGAATCAATATCCATATAGGTAGGAACAACTAAGCCTATTTTCGCTCCCTCCAGATTTGGCCCCAAATCATCTACCTGGTCCTTGTAGTCTTCTATAAAATCCTTATGAGTCCCGGGTAACCATGCAGCAACTATAGCATCTGCATCTCCATTAGCTACCGCAGCCCACATCGGACCGGCATCCACTTGTGTAAGGGTTACATCATAACCCAGGTTACTTAAAACTTTTCCTATAACATTAGTAGATGCTGTTTCGGAATCCCAGGCAACATAAGCCAGCTCTATTTTTTCACCATCCACTTTTTCTGCTCCTTCAGTCCATTCATCAACCTTGTCTTTATTGTTTTCAATCCAATTATTTGCACTTTCCTCCACATCTACACCTTCGTTCACCTCAAGCATAACTGATTCCATGTCTGACGGTTCCCAGAAGAATTTGTCTAAAACCTTATATGCATTAGGCATATCATCCTTTAAACCCAACCTGGCTATAGTGTGGATCTGCTCGGCTTCGCCAAAGGAGCCCTTTGGATCATCCAAATATTTTAAATCATATTTAACAAATTTCCAATGAGGTGTCCAACCTGTTATTATAATAGGTTCGTTATTTTCAATTGCATCTGATAAGGCCTGGGTCATAACAGCGTCGGAACTGGTTTGAACCTCATAATTTAAATCATAATCTTCAATGGATTGTTCTGCGGCCTGTACCACACCTGCACCGGCATCTATACCTGTTATCCTATAATTTAATTGTTCACCCAGAGTTTTGTCACCATTTCCTGCGTTATTTTGTCCTCCATCATTACTACAACCTACAACAGCTAAGGTTAAAACGGCAATAGCTACTACGATAAGTATTTTCCATCTCTTATTAAACATTAATTAGATTTTCCTCCTTTAAATTTATGTCCTAACTTGGTTTGCAAAAGCAACATATGATATACACATATATAAAGAAATTATATAATCCGAGGTTTGGATTTCAAATTTTGCAACAAACAATATATAACACACTGTCATTGTTGCACATACCATATGTTGGGAATTGTTATAAGAAAAATAAATGTGAAATTTCCCAAAATAACAATATTTAGTAACGTTTTTCAACATTTAACGCTTGTGTGATACGATCTAATACTATCGCTAATATTACGATAGATACTCCTGAAGCAAATCCCTGTCCGACTTTATTTCTTGTCACTGCTCCGTATACTGTTTTTCCAAGGCCTTCCGCACCAATCATAGAAGCTATAACCACCATAGATAAAGCTAACATAATTGTTTGGTTGATACCTGTCATAATGGTACTTTTCGCAAGTGGTAATTGTATTTTAAATAATTTTTGACTGCCGGTGGAACCGAAAGCATCCGCCGCCTCAATTAGTTCCTCGGAAACCTGTCTAATTCCCAAATTAGTTAATCTGACTACAGGAGGCATTGCAAATATAACGGATGCAATAATTCCCGGTACCATACCTATACCGAAAAAAGATACAGCGGGGATTAAATATACGAAAGCAGGCATAGTCTGCATAAAATCCAAAATTGGAGTTACTATATTTCTTATTACATTATTTTTTGACATCCATATTCCAATAGGAATCCCAACTACTATAGACAGTAAACTGGCTGTAAGCACCAATGATAGGGTTAGCATAGTGTCTTCCCAATAACCGAGATTTTGTATTAAAAGCAAACCCAACAAAGTGAATACGGGCAACCCCCACTTTTTTTCACCTATATACTTCCTGGTTACATATATACCAAGCGCCACGATCAGTAATATCAAAACTACAGGGGGAATAGCTATTAAAACCGAGCTTAATAGATTGACAAATTTATCGAGAAAATTTTTGATCGGGTCAAAAAACCATTGTGCATTTTTTCTTAACCAAGCCACGAAAAAATCGGCCCATTTAGCTAGGGGTATTTGGGGTATGTTTTTCATCGCTATCCACCTCATTTCCGGCGAGTACTGCCAGTACTGCACCACGAACTATAATTCCTTTTAAAATTTTATTTTCCACAACGGCCAGAGGGACCGGTGAATCGTGAATTAAATCAAACAAAGCATTTAATGGTAGATCCGGCGATACTTGCGGAACCTTATCTTCCATTACCTCATAAATGCTCGTGCTCTTTTGCCTTACAGCTTCGGAAGCGGCATCCGCTGTAACCACACCCAAAAGTTCCCTGTTTTTATTCACAACATATATACTGGAAATCCCCGCTTTTCTCATGCGCTGCAATGCAACCCTGGGACCATGTTTGTCAATGTTAATGGTTTCCGGTCTTTTCATTACATGCCTTGCAGAAAACACTTTAGATTTATCCACATCTTCAACGAATTTCCTGACATATTCGTTAGCGGGATTTTTCAATATTTCTTCCGGCGTACCAATCTGCACGATTTCCCCATCTTTCATCAATGCTATCCTGTCGCCGATTCTGAGGGCTTCATCCAAATCATGGGTAATGAATATAATCGTCTTTTTCATGGACGATTGCAAATCAAGAAGTTCATCCTGCATTTCTTTGCGAATCAGTGGATCCAAGGCTGAAAATGCTTCATCCATTAATAGAATATCCGGGTCATTGGCCAGTGCCCTTGCAAGCCCTACTCTTTGTTGCATTCCTCCCGATAATTGGCCGGGATATTGGTCCATATAATCCTCCAGCCCAACCATCTTTAAGGAACTGGAAGCTGTATCGCTTATTTTATCTTTTGCAATACCTTGTATTTCCAGACCATAACCTGCATTCTCTAAAATAGTCCGATGCGGAAACAATGCAAAATTTTGAAAGACCATACCTAATTTTTTTCTCCTGGTTTCTCTTAATTTATTTTTATCCATTTCTAATAGGTTTTCGTTATCAATTAAAACATCGCCGTCTGTCGGTTCTATCAAACGATTAATTAATCTGACAATAGTTGATTTTCCGCTTCCCGATAAACCCATAATAACAAAGGTTTCACCGGAATAAATATCGAATGAGGCATTATTAACACCTACAGTCATACCCGTTTGTTTTAAAATTTCATCCTTTGTTTTCCCATCTTTCAAAAATCTTAAGGCTTGTTGCGGGTTTCGTCCAAATATTTTTGTTAATCCTTCTACTTTGATTTTTACCATATGTCAACTCCATTCTTATTTGACCAAAATTTCAAATATAATAAAAGTTTCTCTAATAATTCCCCCTTAATAAAATCTGAGTTTTCAATTTTAAATTGTATATATACTAGTTTGCCTATTATCTTGCATACTATTTATACATCATACTAAACTTACCTTTATGTCACAACTTCCATGAGCCGCTTACAGCTTTTAGCAGCTGCTTGTATTGTATATGTGTTTAAACAACCCAACCTATGCGTGGCTTTGTTAGAACATCCTTGCATATCCTTACATTTGCTTCAACGACACCTTATATTCCGCCCCACCAAAAAGCACAAAAAGCACAGGGGACGGTTCTTTTTGCTTTTGAAGCACAGGAGAAGCACAGGGGACGGTTCTTTTTGCTTTTGAAGCACCAAAAAGCGCAAGAAACTGATTTTTATGCGCACAAAACCATTTTATTCGAAGTAAAAAAGAATGGTTGGAAGCTGTTTTAGGACAGAATGTGACGTTAAAAGCAAAAAGAACTGGCCCGGATCCTAAAAAGTGGACAGAAAGGGGACACTTAATGTATTCTTAGAGAAGGAGAATATTTATGACTAAAAAAAGGTTTGCTTCCTGCGGATACAATCAAACCCCAAAAGGCTGCAGGAAGAATAAAAAATACTATCTTGTACAAGGATGAAGAAACCCAAAGGAAAAAAAATATGAGAAAGAGATCAAGGATGCTTCCCCTGATGCTTTGATGCTTTTTCCCGGTATTTCGTAGAATTATGAAAGGAATTATATATGAAAGAAAACAGATATGATGATGACATATTTTTTGAAAAATATAGGCAAATGAAGCGTTCACAGCAAGGATTAGCCGGTGCGGCAGAATGGGGAACCTTAAAGAAATTGCTGCCGGATTTCAAGCACAAACGTGTGCTTGACCTGGGTTGCGGTTATGGTTGGCATTGCATCTATGCGGCAAAGAACGGTGCTTCCTCTGTTATAGGCATTGATATTTCACACAAAATGCTGGAAATAGCAAGGGGAAAAACCTCTTTACCACAGATTGAGTACAGTTGTTGTGCTATAGAAGATGTAGACTTTCCTGCAGAGAGCTTTGATATAATACTAAGTTCACTTGTGTTTCATTATGTTGCGGATTATGAAACCTTAATAGAAAAAACATATAAAATGCTGAAGGTCGGCGGTGATTTGATTTTCACTGTTGAACATCCTGTCTTTACCGCATATGGTACACAAGATTGGTATTATAATATAAATGGGGAAATACAGCACTTCCCAGTCGATAATTATTATTATGAAGGGAAACGAACAGCTATATTTTTGGGAGAAAAGGTTACAAAATATCACAGAACACTGACCACATATCTAAACACATTACTTTTAAATGGATTTACAATAAATCAAATTGTAGAGCCGGAGCCACCGAAAAGTATGATGGATATTCCGGAAATGCAAGACGAAATGCGGCGTCCCATGATGCTTATTGTATCTGCTGGTAAGGAGGCAAGAATATAGTTGTAGTTTAACTGAAAATAACTTTTGTATATGGGAACTGATTACAAAAAGCAAAAAGAACCGTCCCCGGTGCTTTGCAAAAAGCAAAAAGAACCGTCCCTGGTGCTTTCCCCGGTGCTTTCCGGTGCTTTTTGAGGAGGATAGATAATGAAGAATAATGTATTGGAGTTGAGCAATTTTATAAAAAATGCCGATAGTGTAGCGGTACTTACAGGTGCCGGAATGGATACTGAAAGTAATATCCCGGATTTTAGAAGTGAAAGCGGGTTGTGGAGTGATATGGATCCCGGGGTTGTAGCAAATATTAATAATTTTTATGAAAATTATTCGCTTATTCACGAGTTTTTCAGTAAAGGATTGGAACTATTGAAGGATTGTAAACCGCATAATGGACATTATGTTCTGGCTGAATTAGAGGAAAGAGGTTTGATAAGTACTGTTGCTACACAAAACATTTCAGGATTACATACTGTTGCAGGGAATAAAAATGTATATGAGCTGCACGGAAATATTCAAACTTTTCGCTGCAATCATTGTGACAGCCCGGCGGACCCTGCAGAGTATCTACAAAAAAAGAGTTGCAGACATTGCGGTAAGAAGGCCTTGAGGCCCAATGCGGTTTTATTTGGCGAGATGTTGCCTGAAGATGTTTGGAACAAAGCTTTAGATGAGGTACGAAATTCGGATGTTCTCATTGTTATCGGAACAAGTTTGGAGGTTTATCCCGTCAATGAGATTCCTAAATTAGCAAGGGGTAAAACAGTTTATATTAATGATGATATAGACGATAAAAAGATAAAAACTTACGGATTTGATCTTATAATAAAGGGCAAAGCAAAAGAAATCCTGGGGGATTTACATAATAAGCTGAACAAATGAGCGGTTTAAGCTATTTCAAAATATCCCCTCGGATTTCTTCCCGGTATGATTTATACTATATCGAAATTTTGAACTCTTTTTTTGAATTCTGTTGCCTGAATAGGCAAAATTCTCCCGCGCTTGCTTATAAGATAAATTGCCCAGGAGAATGTTGTATCATTAAAGTAAATTGTTTTAAGACTGTCGTGAAGTGGATTTTCAGAAAAAAGATCCGCACCCACCCCAACAACGGATGGGTTGGCAAGTACCATGTTTTCAATTAATGTCATTCGGTCGACTTTGAAAACGATATTTGGTTTAAATCCTGCCAATTTACATTTTTTATATAGATTATGATAAACTTTGAATTTTTCATTCATAATAACAATCTTTTCATTTTTTAATTGCTCGGTGTTAATAATATCAAATTTGGATAATGGATGATTTTTGTTTACTATACAGCAAATCGGCTTTCCGAAAAGGAAAGTTCCGTCAAAATGCTCATCGCTCACCGGGCCGGTTACTATTCCAAGATCACATTCCTCATTTTTCACCAGTTCCTCACACTCAATGGAACTGGATTCAATTATGTGTAAATTGAATTCCCGATTTTTATCCTTTATAATAAGCTCCATTAAATTGGGGCATTGTCCTATTAAATCATAAACGCAGGCAATTTTGATAGTTTCATCACCGGCATTTATTGACTGAAAATAGTGTTCACATTCTTGAAGCACATCCAGTATGATTCCTGCTTTGTGTCTTAAATATTCACCCTCAGGTGTAGGTTTTATTCCATTATTTAAGCGTTCAAATAGTTTACAATTCAACTTGTTCTCCAGGCGCATGATAGACATGCTCAAAGCCTGCTGAGTCATATAAAGATTTTTAGCTGCCTTCGAAAAACTTTTATCCTTGTAAATTTGCATGAAATAGGTTAACTGTCTGAGATTCATTGCCCCACCTCCAGCAATTCTTTTTTTATGATATCTTCGTTGTTCCACCTCCGGCGATTTTCTACTGTATCTTCATTGTCCACTTCCAACAATACTTTTTTTTATAGTATCACAAAAATTTGTATCATACAACAAAATCAGTTAAAATTTGTGATTTTACAACAGTTAGATGAAATTGTATTTGTCGAAGAAAGTAGAATATTGTAATTTGTCATAGGAGGTGAAATATTAATTATCGCTACTTGGTTATCAAAATAATATTTTGAAGGGGGAGAGGCAAACGTGAAATTAGAAATCAATTACGTTGATATTAAAGATGCTGCTTTTGGATCTGAAACAGAAATTAAGGACAATGTTTTGTATATCAATAAAGAAGAATTGTTAGATTTAATCAGTGATGAAAGTTTTTCACACGTGGAGCTTGATTTAGCTTTCCCGGGCGAGAGCTGTCGGATTGGTAGCGTTAGTGATATCATCCAGCCTACAATAAAAATTGATGATGAAGACAGTACTTTTCCCGGTACTTTAGGTGAAATGAATAAAGTAGGCAGTGGAAAAACCATCAAGTTAAGAGGGATAGCGGTTCTGGAAACATACGACTTAATGCAGCCCAGCGGAGCAGTACTGGATATGTCGGGCCCTGCCGCCGAGCATACGATATTTTCACAAATGATTCAACTTGTCATAAATCCGCATATAGCCGACGGGGTTGATAAATTCAACTATATAGACTCACTGAAAAAGGCTTCTCTTACGGCTGCAAAATATCTTGCCGAAGCCGCTGCCGACTTAGTTCCGGATGAGGTAGAGGACCTTTCCATGACAACAGGCGATGATGACATTTATGATGATGAAGGAAACCCATTGCCCAGGTTCGCGTATATATACCAGATATTTTCCCACAGAAAGGCTATCAGCGCACTTTATTACGGCGATGAATGTATACACGCGTTGCCTACAATAGCCCATCCAAATGAAATACTCGACGGTGCATTACTGAATAATAATTACGAACAATTACCCAACGGTGACCCCACTTATATGATACAAAATCATCCTTTAATTAGAGAATTATACAACAGACACGGCAAGGATTTAAATTTCGTAGGTGTTATAATTTCGAACACACCTTCCGCCATGGTCAATAAAAAGAGAAACGCAATGTTAGCAACATCATTGGCAAAAGAGGTACTCAAAGCCGAATGTGTGTTAATAAATAAGGAAGGCGGAGGACATCCACAGGTTGACATCCAACTGAATTGCGACCTTGCCGAAGGTATGGGAATGAAAACCGGAATTATATTAAGCGAATTTATGACTACAAGCGGATTGAGCGACGAAGCCGTAGTATTTAATACACCCAATGCAAGTGCAATTGTTACCACCGGATGTCTGGAAAGAATGGCCGTTCCTGCGGTTGAACGGGTTCTCGGAAGTCCGATAAATGATATAGATGTTCCGCTTGAAGGGCCGATTATGCTCAGTAATCGTAATATACGCGGTGCCCTGAGTCAATTGGGTGAATCTTGGTACACTTCTATAAAGTTTTAGGGAAACAGTATGGGAGGAGGATTAAACGTGGCAAATAAAATTAAAATTGTTCATTATGTAAATCAATTTTTCGGTCAATTTGGTAGTGAGGAAAGCGCAAGTATGGGACCAATAGTTAAAGAGGAACCGATTGGACCCGGACTGATGATACAGGGATTGTTCGAGGGTGAAGGGGAGGTAGTCGCAACGGTTATATGCGGGGATAATTATATCGCCGAAAGATTGGAAGAAGCGACGGAAGAAATTGTTGATTTGATTGCCCTGCACGATCCTGACTTAGTAATAGCCGGGCCGGCATACGGAGCGGGTAGATATGGTGTTGCTTGCGGTTCAGTATGCAAATTGGTTCAAGATAAACTGGATATCCCGGCGGTCAGTGGAATGTACGATGAAAACCCGGGGGTTGATATATACAAAAAAGATGTTTTCATTATTAAAACAGGCAGCAATGCAAGGACAATGTCAACGGACCTGGAAAATATAATTTCACTAGCCAAAAAACTGGTACGTAACGAAGAAATAGGACTTCCCGACGAAGAAGGTTATTACAGAAGGGGTTTAATTAAAAACAAACGCAGTGATACACATGCCGGCGTAAGATTAATTGATATGGTACTTGATAAATATCATAATCGTCCATTTAAAACTGAAGTTGATATGATACAACATGACATAGTCGACCCTGCACCTCCTGTTTCCGACCTTTCAAAAGCAACGGTTGTAATAGCCACTGACGGGGGTCTTTATCCGGAGGATAATCCTGATAACATGCCGACAGGCAGTGCAACCACATTCGGAATATATCCGATAGAAGAATTGGATGACCTAAAAGAAGGGGATTATATCGTATGTCACAGGGGTTATGATACAAGTTATGTTCTCCGGGATCCGGATAGACTGGTGCCGGTGGATGCCATGAGAAAACTTGAACAAGAGGGATATATAAATAAGTTACATGATTTCTATTTAGGTACTACGGGTCTGATGACCTCCTTGGCAAATAGTAAAAGAATAGGTGAGGAAATGGCAGAGTATATTAAAGAACATGATATTGACGCTGTTCTGTTAACCTCCACCTGAGGAACCAGTACCCGCTGCGGTGCAGCAATAGTAAAAGAACTTGAGAGGGCCGGAATACCTACAGTACATGTTTGTAATATGACGGCTGTTGCAAATGCCATTGGTTCCAAGAGAATATTTCCGTCGGACAGCATACTTTATCCTTTGGGTAAACCGTCCGTACCTATGGAACAGGAACGAAAACATCGCGTTGAGATGGCGAAGGCGGCACTCAAGGATCTGTTATAGGCCGGGATTTGATTAATTAACCGGTGTTTCCAGCCCGAGAATTAAAGATGAATAGAAGGGAGAGATAATTGTGCGACTTGAAAAACGGTACATTGATATTGAACGCGTAGTCTTTGATGAAAATTCCTTTATTGATGATGGTACCTTACACATTAATAAGGAAGAATTGATTGAATACCTTGAAGATCCCCGACTTTCAAAAATTGAAATTGAACTTGCCCATCCGGGCGAAAGCTGTCGCTTGACTAACGTAGGCGATGTTGTGCAACCTATGTTTAAACCTGATGAAAACACTGCATTTCCCGGGGTTGTCGATGATATGACATCCCTGGGGAACGGGGCAACCGCCGTTGTGCGCGGTGTAGGTGTTATCGAGGTATTGCAGGTATATGCACGCGGTGTCTTTTTTGATATGAGCGGGCCTGCGACCGAGTTTACACCGCTTGCGGGTAATATCATGGTTGCTGTTAACGGTTTTCCGGCGGAAGGTATTGAACGATTTGACTATTTTGATGCTATGAATATTGCATCTAAAAAGGCTGCACGTTACATCGGAAAACTTGCGGCGGAGTTATCACCTACAGATATTGAGGTATTTGAAATGGATACTAATGTAGATAATGAATTACCCAGAGTAGTATACCTGTTCCAAATTTTTTCTCACGGTCCGTATACCGACATGTTATATTATGGGGATAATTTTGTTCATGCTTTACCGATAATTATTCATCCCAACGAAATTCTCGACGGTGCAGTAACAAATCGGGACTATCTGCAGCTTCCAAATGCGGATCCTACCTTCTTATATCAAAATCACCCATTGTTGTTGGAGCTGTATGACAGACATGGGAAAGACATTAATTGGGTTGGCACTGTCATGTACAATGCACCTCATGAGGTTGACGACAAACAACGCAATGCCATGAAAAATGCACAGCTGGCGAAATATCATTTTGATGCCGATATTGCACTGCTGACAAAAGAGGGAGGAGGCCATCCCCAGATTGATTTGGCTCTGGCGTGTGATTTATGCGAGGATTACGGGATTCGCACGGTTCTGATGAGTTCGGAATTTCAATCCGCACAAAATATAATTGACGAAAGTGTTCTGTTTACTACACCCAATGCGGATGCAATCATCACCCCGGGATGTATTTTAAACATCCGTCTGCCTGAGGTTGAGCGTGTAATAGGGATGCAAACCTGCAAGAATCCTATAGGAAATGACCGGCTGGATTTTTCTAAAGAATTCGATGGACAAAACCGCTTTGTACGCGGAGCAATCAGCCAGCTTGGGGGATCCATGTTTACTTCGAAAGCATTTTAGTCCAGGAAGGGGGAATCTATTGTGATGAAAGATAAAATTCGTATTGTTCACTATATTAACCAGTTTTTTGCTCAGCGCGGAAGTGAAGACATGGCCAACGTCGGTATTGAGGTTTATGAAAAAGCCGTTGGCCCCGGCGCAGGGTTTGCGGAGGCCTTTGGTGAGGATGCGGATATTGTAGCTACTGTTTCTTGCGGTGACAATTATATTATAGAGAATCAAAAAGAAGCAATTCCGGAGATCGTTGAAATTGTAAGCAAATATCAACCTCATCTATTTATAGCCGGGCCGGCTTATGCGGCGGGACGCTATGGTGTGGCCTGTGGTGAATTATGTCTTGCTGTTGAAAAACAACTGGGAATACCGGTAATTACCGCAATGAATGTGGTGAATCCCGCCGTAGAAATGTTTAAAAAAGATCTGTTTATTGTTAAAACAGGTCCGAATGCCAGAACAATGAAAACGGATATCCAAAACATGGTTATGATGGCCGAGAAAATGCTTGCCGGTCAATGGGTTGGATTTCCGGAGGAAGCGGGTTACTTCCCGCGAGGTTATAAACGCAATATTCCGAGCGACCGTTCGGCGGCGAGGCGCATGGTGGATATGGCATTGGATAAATTTTATGACAGACCCTTTACAACTGAAACACCCCTACCCCATCATGATGATGTAGAAAGGCCTGAACCCATCAGCGACTTGTCGGAAGCTACCATATTGTTGACTACGGACGGCGGACTGTATCCGGAGGGGAATCCGGACAAGATGCCGCCTATTGATCCGGATCGTTATGGAAAGTATGCACCGGATTCTTCCGAAGGCTTCAATGAGGGCGAATGGATGGTAAATCATAACGGGTATGATTCCACAACAGTTGTGGAGGATCCCAATCGGCTGGTACCTTTTGATACTATGTTCGAACTTGAAAAGGAGGGCCTGATAAAAGAGGTCCATCCGTACTATCTCGGGACCACCGGCCTGATGACCAGTATAGCAAACAGTCGTAAAACAGGATCCTCAATAGCGGAATATGTAAAAAATCACGACATTGATGCCGTTATTCATACCTCTACCTGAGGGACATCAACACGCTGCGGTGCAGTAATAGTAAAAGAATTGGAAAGGGCGGGAATTCCCGCTATCCAGGTTTGCAACATGACTCCTGTGGCAACTGCGGTTGGGGTCAAACGTATGTGGACCTCCGCGAGCATTAAATATCCCTTTGGCACACCAAACCTGCCTTTGAGGGAGGAAAAAGCAGAGCGTAAGAAAATGGTTAAGGAAGTTCTTGAAATGCTGACACAATAAACACCACATAAATGATATTATTCTGATACAAACCTTTGATAGGCCGCGGTTGAATCAGCTTATCACACATATGGACAAGTTGGCTGAGATGCCGCGGTTTAAAGGTTTGGCTTTGTCGATGACCTGTTCTTGTTGTTTTATAAATATATTTTAGAGGGAGTGAGACCATGTCAAAAAATACAACTGTTTCAACGGATAAAGCCGTATCAAAAGGTTTTATGGGAAAATTATTTTGGGAAATTGTAGCGATTGTTGTTGCTCTGATTATAATATTTATCACACCGCCCGAAGGGTTAACAAGAGAATCTATGATTATTCTGGGTGTGTTGGCTTGGGCAGTTATCAACTGGGTAATACGGCTTGTAGATGACTATGTTGTTGCAATTGCAATGTGTACCCTTTGGTATGCATTGGGGGCCGTTCCATTACCTGTGGCTTTTAACGGTTTTGCCACACCCACCTGGTGGATTTTGGTAGGTGCTTTGGGTATCGGGTTGGCGGTGAGTAAAAGCGGTCTGTTAAAAAGGGTTTCGTTATATGCACTCAGGTTATTTCCACCTACCTATAAGGGCCAAATAACAGCTATGCTGGGTACGGGTTTAGTTGCAGCACCCTTGATTCCCAGTACCACGGCAAAGTGTGCCATTACCGCCCCCATTGCTATGGGTATAGCGGACCAACTGGGACTCCCCAAACAGGGCAGTGGTAGGGCCGGGCTGTTTAGTGCAATGTATATAGGTTTCTCCTTAAACGCGGTTATTTTTGTAAGCGCATCCTTTTTAGGATATACAATGCTGGGTGCCTTGCCGGAAGAGGTTGGCGCTTCTTATACGTGGTTGAAGTGGTTTATTGCAATGATTCCCTGGTGTGTAATCCTGATGATCGGGTCCTATTTATTTATCACCCGAGCGTACAAACCCGAAACGACAGAGGAATTACCGGAAAATCATATCAAGGATCAATTACAGCAACTCGGACCTATGGGCCGTGACGAAAAGATTGTTACTACTGTTTTGGCAATTTGTTTGTTTTTCTGGATAGGGGAATCCTACCTGGGAATCAGTGCCGTTATTCCAACATTGCTGGGCATGTGTGCGCTGTTTGCCTTCAATGTCATTGATAGAACGGATTTTCACAACAAAATGCTGTGGAGTTTGATGTTTTTCATAGGATGTGCCATGGGTCTCGGCGCCGTTCTCGGCGAGGTTGGTGTTAATGATTGGCTGAAAGAAGTCATAGAGCCGCTTGTCAGAACAATAGGTAATCCTTATTTACTGGTCTTTGTAATGGCTATATTGATTTATGTAATTCGTATTATCATTACTTCGCTGTCTGCATGCATTATTGTATTTACCACGGTTTTCTATCCTATTGCTCAGGCGGCGGGTATGGATCCATGGATCGCGGGCATGGTTGTGTATTGCTCCACCATGGTATGGTATCTGCGTCATCAAAATCCCAACTTCCTGTCCGCATTTGCAGCCAGCGGCGGTGATGACATGATTAAATACAGTACTACTGTTAAGATGTCTTTCGGTTATATGGTCATCTCGCTGATTGGATTGTTGGCAAGCATTCCATACTGGAAGATGTTGGGTATGCTTAACTAATTTTAATTTCAATGAAGACTCCTACCTGAAACAACTTAATATATATGCATAACGACATAACAAAACAGAAAACCGCTGACGTAAAACATCAGCGGTTTTCTATGCCAAAATCAATTTCCTCGATATCAAAATACTCTTTGTGACTTTAGCACCAAAATCCTCGGTACCGGGATTTTCTTAATACTGCACTTCCGATATTTTCAGAACCGGGATTTTCTTAACACTGCACCTCCGATATACTCGATGTACTCGATGGGTCAAACGGAATATCATCTTGGTGTGGGATAGTTTCCACCCTATTTTTGCCCCGTTTTTTAGCCAGATAAAGGGCTTTATCCGCCATTGAAAAATACTTTTCAAACCCGTGTTCCTCGGTTGCCCGCAGCAAAGACACACCAAAACTGGCGGTTATGCGTAATACGGTTGATCCTATAACGAAGCGGTTTTCTGCAGTCAGCTTTCTTAATTTTTCCGCCAATGCAAACCCGTTTTCTAAGGAAATTTTTGATGCCAGGATGATGAATTCTTCCCCGCCAAATCTAGACACGGTATCGGATTTTCTGATATTACCGGCAATTAATTGGGCCAGCTGTTTAAGCACCTGGTCCCCTACCAAATGGCCGTAGGTATCATTTATATTTTTGAAGTCATCTATATCCAAAATTATAATTACAGATTTATGCCTATAACGCTGTATGGAAAACAGTTCTTTCTCAACTATCTTATTAAAGCAATGTCTGTTACAAAGGCCGGTCAATGAATCATAATAGGCTTTTTGTTCCAATTGTTTCTGCTGTGCTTTTATACGTCGTCTTTGGGTAATATTGGTATAATTATAATGCCAACCTATGACACTGGTTAAAAAACCCAGGGCAATAATGGTAGCCCCGTTAACTCTGTTAGACAGCAGTATTTGTTGGTCGGTGATAGTCAGAGCTATTAAATGATAATAGGTAAAATAAGAAACTCCATAAATAAGGGTGGAAATTAGCGGTCTGATTAAAAAAATAACACCGAGGCTTATACTGCCGATTAAAAGCGGGGTGATGTTTGTGGTTACCAGTTGATCAATTGTTGCGATGGCAATGCTGGACATCATAACAATAATCGAGGTTATGTATTGTACAGCGTGAATGATTATATTGGTCTGTTTTGAATCCTTTAGTGCAAAAGTTGTTAAAAAAATTATGGTATATAAAATAAGTAAAATAGAATGAGACAAAATAATGCCCCGCCTCCATATGGTTGGTGCGGAAGGGGTATCGGCAAAAAGATAAATATCCAGTACGCGCATCGGTACTGCAATTAAAGTCAAATAATAAATCCTCTTAATATTAATCAGTGCGCAATCGTCTAAAACATTATTATTATTGTGAAACGCCGTTATTATTTTTTCCTTTATCATAGGAATGGACCAACTTTTCTTCGCGGTTTTTTTCATATATCCCATCCTCCCCGGAAAGGTAAACAGATATATTTTAAATAAGTGCAATGAATCAAATAATTTTCGAACGTATTTTTTTAACCTTATTCATAAATGTTTTTGCACGGTCAAAATCTACAGGATTTTTCCAGTGATTGTTCTTTTTAAACCAACTGCCGATAATTGCACCGTCGGCGGCACTCAGTAGGTTGTTTGCGTTATCCAATGTCACACCGCTTCCGAGTAAAACAGGTATGGACACGGCTTTTTTACAGTGGCGAACCTTTATTTCATCGGGAGCCGTTCCGGTTTCAAACCCTGTGATTATCAGGGCATCTGCCCCCTGCTCTTGTGCATCAACCGCCAATTCATTAACCTGCCTGTCGGAAACAATAAAGTGACTGCCGTGTTTTACATTAACATCGCACAGAAAGTAAATATCATTTGCGTCGAGAAATTTTCTGTAACGTGCAAGTGATCCGCCGATCCCTTCCGTCAGACCCGTATATGATATATAGGCACTGACAAACTCGAAAACCCTGATCCAACGCGCACCGGAGGCTACCGCGGCAGCCATTGCAGCATGTCCGCCGTTCAAGTGACAATTAATCCCGACAGGGATGGAAACGGACTGATTGACTGCCAAAGTTGCGGCTGTCAAAGCGGCACAGGTTTCATATCCCACATCTTGTCCCCTGCTGAATGGATAATCCCATATATTCTCAACCTGTATACCGTCCACCCCGGCCTTTTCCAAAATCACAGCTTCCTGCACCGCTAATTCGATTATCTTCTGCATAGGCATATTTATCTTGTCATACAGGGGTGCCCCCGGCAGCGGATGTAAATGGACCATCCCGATAATCGGCTTTATATTGCTAAAAATTTTTGACAAACAATCTCCCAATATATATTCACCCTTTCGTGTGAAAAAACCGTGCTGTGTTTCGCCTAATGCATTACATTTTTGATGTTCTCTTCTAATTTAGTATATATTATTTTCAATAACATAGATAGTGGTTTGTAAAACATTCGGATATTCTGATTCCATTTTTGCCCAATGGGCCTTGTGAGTTGTTGACCAATGAACTGTTTAGGTCATTTGCGCTGCTTGGAATTATAGTTTTTGCTTGACAAATAATGATAATAAACTTATATTATATGAAATCAAACAAATAAGGCTATATATTATCTCCGCTTATGAAAGTAGGAAGTTATTGCTGGGTTTTTATCAAAATGCCAAAGTGGTGGAAATAAAGCGGTGGAAATTTTGAAACCGGAATTGGGGAATTTTTAAAATGAATGGAGGATTTATATGGGATATAAAATATTGTTTAAAGATAAGGCAGACAGGGCGAACAAGGAATTGCTAAAGGAGATAAAATCTAAACATGGTAACGATATAGAGGGAATAAATGATCTTTATGATCAGTTGATTCTACACGGCACTTGCGACAGTGATATAGCATCAAAGATTTATTACGTGGCTTACACACTGGCTTTAGAAAACATGGAATTGATACTGGTGAGAGTGGATTAAACTGCAGTATGTGCACAATAGTGGTGCTTCCCGGTGTTTCAAAAAAAGCAAAAAGAACCGTCCCTAGTGCTTTTTTCTAGTGCTTTTCTTAGTGCTTTTCCCGGTGCTTTTGAGGGAGGGGTAAATATGGGCATATCAGAAAAACAGAAAAAGTCTCTGGAAATTTTGGCATTGTCCGGGGTATTGGCAGTTATATTTTATCTTGTACACGTGGTAGCAGGGAGGATGGTTTGGACAGATTATAGCCCGTTTGCCCAACCAATCAGCGATTTAACGGCAGATACCGCAATAAGCCACAGCATAACAAGTAATATTCTTTACGGATATAGTTTTTTTAACCTGCTCTTCCATGCGGTTTTGTTAATCTATTTCAAAAAAGCGGTTAAAATAAATAAAATTTTTTATACCGGGTTGGTTGTCAAAGCCATTGCAGAACTGTTATCTACCTTCGGATATAAACTGTTTCCCTTATCCGACACATCATGGGACAGCAGTTTTCAGAATAATATGCACTATATTATAACCGGGATTATTGTGACAGGCTATATTGTACTATCAATACTGCTGGCTGTCGGGCTGGGAAAAACAAAAAAGCATCCAAGGCTTGCAAAATTTATGGTTATGTTCAGTATTGTGTTTATTGTATCCGGATTTATGACGGTAGTTGCTGCAAATCAATTTCCTCAATATGTGGGTCTGGTAGAAAGAGTGAATCTATATTCACTTATGATGTCTAATGTTATATTGTCGTTATGGGTGTTTAGGTGATTGCTTTGTTTGCCTAGACTCCGTTTGATCCATCCTGATTTTACCAATGCAATGCTATATTCACATCTAGTATAATAAGATTTAGATTATAGCTAATCGGGGTGGTAAATATGGACAGACGCTATGGCAAACTTAGTATAAACCTGCTTATTCTTTCCGTTGCAATAACCTTTTTACTGTATATTACATATTCATTAGTCAATTACTATGATTATGGTTTCGGGGCGGATAATGACAAATTGGCAGAGGCCAATTATCCGACTTCGGAATCTGAATCATATGGGGAGGACAAGAATACGACAGGCATAACTTCTGGTACATCACCTGTAAAGGAATCAGAATCAGAAAATATAAAGGATACAGACACAAAAGGGGTCGGGGTGGTTGCTGAAGGAACCCAATCAGAAGAAATGAAAACTGCAGCGGAAAAACCGAGGCAAGAATCCAAGCCGGGGAAATCACAGGCTGCGGGAACAGCAAGTAGGGGAAGCACAACCTCCGGCGGCAAACCGCAAAAGGATGCAAATTTAGACGGGACCCTGAATAAATATGTTTTGGATATAATTAAAACCTATAAGGTAGGCAATTACCCGTATCTTTTAAATGATGATTATCAAAATTATAATGGGGTTACAGAAGACCTGTACTATAACGGCGAGTTGTTGCTCAAAGCCAACCCGAACGGTGACAGGGCCAGCTGTTGTACCGGCATCACCTTTGAGGTGTTTTTCAAGGCGATGAGGAACAGGAACAGGGACCTGGGGTTAGATATAAACAATTTCAACGGGATGAATAAAAAGGAGCTATATGATTTTGCGCTTATTTGGTACGTGGCTAATGGGCCGAGGGATGTAAGCAATATGGTACTTGCCATGGAAAAATACGGTGTAGGAAAAAGAATACATAATATGGAGGAACTGAGGGCGGGAGATTTTATAAACTTCAGCAGAGAAAATAACACAGGGCATAATGCGGTTTTTATAAATTGGATCAGAGAATGGAACAAAATAATAGGGTTCAGGTACTGGTCGAGCCAGGGTTCTACTAATGGTATAAGCTATAATGAAGAATACTTTAATATAAAAAGAAAAGATGGAAGTAAGTATGGTAACGTTATAATGGATAATCTTTATATGGGCAGAATAAGCCCGGTAAATGAATATAAAAGATTTAACTAAATAAATAAGAAAAGCACGGGGGAAAGCACAGGGGACGGTTCTTTTAGGAGCACAGGGGACGGTTCTTTTTGCTTCTAATAAGCACAGGGGACGGTTCTTTTTGCTTCTAATAAGCACAGGGGATAAGCACAGGGGACGGTTCTTTTTGCTT